>CAZWMZ010000063.1:0-2949 GCA_964634965.1 uncultured Nitratifractor sp.
TTGGTTGCGAACTCTTCGAGAAACGCCTCGTCCATGTGCAACGGATGGGGGGATTGAAATCGAATCCGCTCCAGTCCCTCGATCGCACTCACTTTTTGCAGCAATTCGGTAAAAGTGCGCGGCTCATCTGCGCTGGCTCCACCACCAAAACGGCGGCCATAATTGTTGACGTTTTGACCGAGCAAGATCACCTCGCGTGCACCCCCATCGACCGCCTTTTCGATCTCGCGCACGATCAGATCACTCGGGATAGAGAGCTCATCTCCACGCGTATGGGGGACGATGCAGTAGGTGCAGCTCTTGTCGCATCCAACGGTAATATTGACCATCGCTTTGTAAGGATTGGATCGGTATTCACCAAACGGATAGGTGGTCTCGTCGTAATCAATATCGACCTCAACTGCATGGGGACGATGCAGCACGTCGTGAATCCGGGATGTATTGCGTGCTCCCAGAACAAAATCGACCACGGGTGCGCGCGCGATGATCTCTTCGCCCAAATGGCTCGCGGTGCAACCACACACACCGATCTTGGCATCCGGTTTTTTGTGTTTGGCAAACACACCGATTTCGGAAAAGAGTTTGGAGACCGGCTTTTCGCGTACCGAGCAGGTGTTGATGAGGATCAGGTCGGCTGCATCCATTCGGTCGGTCAGGGTGTAGCCTTGGCGCCCAGTCAGCTCAGCGATCATGTGTTCGCTGTCGCGCACATTCATGGCGCAACCGAGCGTTTCGATAAAGAGTTTTTTGCTCATGCGGGCACCGTCTCAAATCACCAATCAGCGTACGATGTGTACCTCGTAAAGAAACTCACCTTCGTCCAGACCGTATTTGATTTCGCGCATATAGACGTTGTAGCCTTTCTCTTCAAAATACTCGATCATCGCCATGATCTCTTTGTGCGAGTTGTCTTTGTCGAAATAGTAGATCGATTGGGTATCCAGGGAGGCTTCGATCTGGGACAATTCAATGGTCCTGGGCTTGGAGTCGAGTGTCGTTCGGGCCAGTTTGAGTTTCATGAGTTCTCTATCCTTCGTGCTTCGTGTTTTAATGGGCAGTTGTATTATTTGGTATGATTATACTTTATTTTTTGTAAAGGGAGCTTTAGCTATAATCGCACTCTACTGATCACAATCCCCGCACGATGTGTTATTGTTACGACTCGGCGCATCATGGAACGTGCGCAACCAACCAAGGAAAACATAAGTGGAAAAGATACTCGACATTATCGACGCAATGGCCAATGAAAAAAATCTCTCCGAAGAGAGCGCTATCGAAGCCTTTCAAACCGCCCTGATCAAGACCGCCCAGCGGCTGACGACGCCCGAGACAACTTTTGAAGTTCAGATCGATCACGACACCCGTACCTACGCAATTCAAAAGGTTGTCACCGTGGTCGAAGACGAGGATGAGCGTCTGGAGGAGCAACGCGACAGCTTTATCCCGCTGAGCGAGGCACAGGAGCTCTACGGCGAAGAGATTGAGGTCGGCGACCAGTTGCGCAGCGATTTTGTCCTCGAAGATCATGGCCGCACCGCTGCAGCACATCTCTTCAAGGAGCTCGAATACCACATTCAGCGCCACGTCGAACAGGATATGTTTGAGCGCTACAAAGCCAAGGTAGGGACCATCATCATCGGCACCGTTTCGCGCATCGACGACAACGAAAACACCTACACCGAGATCGGAGAGCTCAAAGGGATCCTGAGTCAGCGCAACCGCATCAAAGGGGAGAAGTTCAAGGTCGGCGACACCATCAAAGCTCTGTTGCGTTTTGTCAATGTCGATCCAAAATATGGCATGTTTCTCGAACTCAGCCGGACCGCACCGAAGTTTTTGGAGCGTCTCATGGAAAAAGAGGTGCCTGAGATCCAGGATGGCGCTGTCGAGATCGTCGCTTCGTCACGCATCCCGGGCGAACGGGCCAAAATCGCCCTGCGAACCGATCGCGCCGATATCGACCCCATCGGTGCTGCGGTCGGTCAACGCGGCGTACGGATCAACGCCGTCTCCGAAGAGCTCAATGGGGAAAACATCGATGCGATTGAATACTCCCCGATACCGGAGATCTTCATTACGCGCGCCCTTTCTCCGGCGATCGTGCAACACGTTCGGATCGAAAACCCCAACACCAGCGAACAAAAAGCGATCGTTGATATCACTGCCGATCAAAAAGCCAAAGCGATTGGCAAAAGCGGCATCAATATCCGCCTGGCTTCGATGTTGACAGGCTACCAGATCGAACTCAAAGAGGTCGAAGGGATCGTGGACCGTACCGGTGCCAGCACGCAAGGAGGCGAGCCCGAAAAGACCACCGACACCTCAGCACTTGAGAGCCTCTTTAAATAGAGGGTATCTCTACGAAACGTTCTGGATCATCTCAAAGAACGTATCGACCTCGAGAGAGGCACCGCCCACCAACACTCCGTCGACGTTTTCGGTCGCGGCGATGCTTTCGATATTGGCTGGTTTGACGCTGCCGCCGTAGAGCAAAGGCGCTTCGATATGACGACGCAACATTGCATGCGTTGAGGCGATCTCTTCAGGTGTTGCTGTTCGCCCCGTTCCGATGGCCCAGATCGGCTCGTAGGCAACGATCAGACGATCGTATCGGGTGTCGATGCCGTCAAATTGCCCGAGCAGATACGCTTCGACCGCTTGCTCGCCCGCCTCACGCACCTCGATCGGCTCACCGATACAATAGATAATCTCATAGTTGCGCTCTTTAAAAAAGGTGTACTTCTCTGCGACAATCTCCTGCGATTCGCCCATGAGTGTCCGCCGTTCGCTGTGTCCGATCAGCAGCGTGTTGATCCCAAACTCATCGAGCTGCTCCATACCGATCTCACCGGTAAACGCCCCCTGCATCTGCGGATAGGCATTTTGCGCCCCGATCGTCACCGGACGATGCGATGCCATCAGCGCCGAAGCGGGCGGAAAAACATAGAC
>CAZWMZ010000064.1:0-7627 GCA_964634965.1 uncultured Nitratifractor sp.
CGGTTGCAAGCTTGCCGGGCAGCTGCTAGTGTTTCCGAGTATCTATCTCAACTATATGGGTTTGGCTGCTGCATTTGGAATCATGGTATTGGGGGGACTCTCGCTGCGTAACGGGGCGTTTGAGAAGCTCTTTTTTATCGCGCTCTACTCCGCACTGGGCTTTGAGACAATCATGTTTGCCTATCAGTTCCTGGTCAACCCTGAGCCGTGTATCTTCTGTGGAGGGGTGTATGGATCGCTCTTTCTCATCGCGCTAACCTCGCGTCCGCGCTACCTGCTCTATGCGTTGCCGGGGATTGCGGCGCTGTGGATAGCTCTTGCGACGCTGGCTATCCCCAAAAATGCCCCCCTCATCACCGACAACGGACGCTATCTGATCCACTCCGAGACCTGCCCCCACTGCAAAAAGGTCAAAGCCTATTTTGCCGAGCACAACATCACATATATCCCCGTCTCGGTGCGCGAGACAAATGCCCGAGCGTTCCTGAAAATGCTCAATATCGCGTCGATCCCCGTGCTGGTCACCCGCGAAGGGGATCGCACCGTGATCCTCAAAGGCGACGAACCGATCCTCAAGCACTTTGGCAACCAGCAGAGTGCTCCATCCGCTGCGACGCCGGCCTCGTCTGCTACACGCTCCGAGGCGGTGCCACTGAAAGCCGATACCCAGAGTGGATGTGCGCTGGACAATCAGCTCGATGCCCTCCCAGGCGAAGAGAGCGAGTGTGAGCAGGATGCTGCGGTGCCGCTTCGATGACGATCCAGCATACGATCGAGTTGCCATCGCTTGCACGAGGCGTCCACCTCATCACGCGCCACATCGCCCCGCACGTCGCGCAGATCGAAACGGGCATCGCGCATCTGTTTTTGCAGCACACCTCTGCGTCGCTGGCGCTCAACGAAAACTACGATCCCGACGTACGCAACGATATCGAAACCTTTTTGCGCTCACTCGTTCCCGATGGATGGAGCGCATTTGCTCATACGCTCGAAGGACCCGATGATATGCCCGCCCACATGAAAAACATTCTTATCGGTGCCGATCTTAGTATCCCCATCACCCGCGCTCAACTCAATCTGGGTACCTGGCAGGGGGTCTATCTGCTCGAACATCGCCAGCACCCTCAGCGCCGTACCCTCATCCTCACCCTGATGGGCGAACCCACCCCAAGGAGCCATACATGAAACTGGTTTTGCTCGATGCCGATACCCTCGGAGCCGACCTCGATCTAAGTCCACTGGAGGCCTTTGGCGATCTGGACGTCTACGACATGACGCTGCCCGAAGAGACCGCCGAACGGATCGCCGATGCCGAAGTGGTCATCACCAACAAGGTGATCCTCGATCGAGTGTTGATCGAGTCCGCCTCCGCGCTCAAGCTCATCTGCGTCGCCGCAACGGGCATGAACAACATCGACCTCGACGCAGCCGACGCACAAGGTGTGGTCGTCAAAAACGTCGCGGGCTACTCCACGCGAAGCGTGACGCAGCATACCTTTGCACTGGCGCTTCATCTGATCGAAAAGATGGGGTACTATACAGCGTATGCCCAGGGAGGCGCCTGGAGTCAAAGTCCTCTCTTTACGCACCTCGAGCAGCCCTTTGGGGAGATCGCTGGCAAACAGTGGGGGATCATTGGCATGGGGACGATCGGCCAAAACGTCGCACAGGTTGCTTCGGCGTTTGGCGCGGAAGTGGTCTATCACTCAACCAGCGGCACCAATACCAATCAGCCCTGGGAGCATCTCCCGCTCGAAGCGCTGCTGCGCACCAGCGATATCGTCTCGATCCATGCGCCGCTTAATGACCAGACGCGCAACCTGCTCAACGCCGACAATCTCCCCCTGCTGCACGATGGTGCGATCGTGCTCAACCTCGGCCGGGGCGGCATCATCAACGAAAAAGCGCTCGCAGCCGAACTTGACCGACGCGAACTCTACGCCGGACTGGATGTAACCGAGACTGAACCGATCCCTTCGTACAATCCCCTCCTGCATATCCACCATTCTGAACGGCTGGCGCTGACGCCCCATATCGCCTGGGCAAGCATCGAATCGCGTCGTGCACTGCTCAAAGGGATCGTAAACAATATCCAGGAGTTTCTCCAGTAAGAGTCTCTCTTACCGAATCTCAACCTCAAAATAGCCACACTTGACGCTTGGTTGTGTCGCAGTGCCGTGCGAAATTGTCCCAAAATCGAGCGTTACGGTTTGACCATTGACGCTTCCATTGGTACCCGTACCCGTCGCACCGGTACAGTCGCAAGGTCCATCAAGCACCTGTCGGTTACGTATGGTCTGTTTGTTGAGCCATGCGGTGAGGTTGTCCTCGACCGAGACCTGATCGGCCGCGCCCGGTCCGGTGTTGTTCACCTCGATGGCGTAGCGAATCGTTGCGCCGGGGATGCGTTTGGGGTGAGCAGATGCGTTGACTGGATCGTTGAGCACGCAAGAGCTCTTGGTTATCTGCATGACCGGCATCGGTTCAAAGACCCAGTAGGATACCTGTTCGGTTGTGTGATCTCGACTCGTGTCGCCTTCAACGGTCTCTTCGTCAACGGCCAGTTTGATCTCGGTACCGATCGGATCGGTACCGAAGAGAACCGCCCAGCTGCCATGCCCTCCATCCTGAGCGCTTTGGGTTGCGACACCGTATCGGTAGTGCGGATGCGTATAGCCTGTTAAGCTGTATGGATAGGGTGGTGAGTCGCCCATGCCCAGTACTGTATCTCCCCCCAGACCGAGTGCATAGTGGATGTGGTTGTACTCACCTTCATGTGGAGCGCCAACAATGAAGCCCAGCTGTTCATTGTTGCGCGGGTGAGGCTTAATATCCTCGCCAATGTGTTTGCCGACATACAGATTGGTTGCATCCGGTGGAGATTTGCGATCGCCTTTGGTGCACCAAAAGGCTGTCCATTGGGGGTCATTGTAGCTCATCACCTGCCCCAGAACCACTGGGCGGTTGTAGGTGTTGGTATAGGAGGGGTGCTCCGTTTTGCCAATATCCCAATCCCATGCCGTATTGAACTGTCTCGAAACGATTCGGTGCGCTTCGACCGGCTGATTGTTGAGGGTGTGATTCCCCTCCTCCATCACGATGCAGTGGATATCCCCAGCCGTCACAGCCGAACTGCTGCGTGGATGCTGAAGCTTGATCTGCATACCGTTGTTGCCAACACTTTGGATACGCACTACCGCATCGGGGTCGGTGTTGGCAGGCAGATTGTAGGTACAGACCGGTACAGCAGAGGTGTAGGTGTTTCGAAAAGATACGTTGTGCCAGCTGCCGTCAACGTTGGGTATCTTGATCACCTCCATCCATGTCAAGTTGAGATCGTTTTGGAAGATCCAGTAGGCTACATGCTCATCTGTATGTTTGCGTTCTTGGTCCATAAGCGTATCTTCATCGATCGCCAGCTTGAGATTTGAGCCGGCAAAAGGTTGATTCCCATAGAGTACTGCCCAGCCGCCATTGGCGCCCTTCATGCCGTTTTGCGTGGCCACACCGGTGGTATAGAGAGAGGAGCCGACCGTATACGAAGCGCCGCCATTCCCAGTACCGATGATACGAGCAGAACCCAGAGCAGCCTTGTAGGCTGTGCCATTGACAGCTCCGTTGTGCTCTTCGACTACGATGTAACCCAGCGTTTCACTCTGGCGGCTGCTTGTGGGTCTGATTTGACCGATGTGTTTGCCGACGCACATGGCGCTGCCGGTTGCCGGTGTTCCCTTGTCTTGACAGTCGTAACTCCAAAAAACCGAAAAGTTAGCATCGTTGTAGCTCATCACCTGCCCCAATACGACAGGTGGAGTACTGTAGTTCAGCTGGAGTTTGGAGGTCACATTCTCCCCGGTACCGTTCCAGCCATCGGCACTGACACCGCTTGTATCATTCGATTCGACCGAATGGGCTTCGAACTGATAGTTGTTTTCGAGAGTATGAACCCCCTCACTGGCGACCATGCACTCAACCTTGGAGGGGGTATTGGGAGGATCATCGAGCGGGCGCTGGAGTTTGATGTGAAAACCACTCGATGTACGCTGGTCGATGCGCACCACCCTCTCTACATCGCTCTTCGAAGTCAAAACAGGGGT
This sequence comes from uncultured Nitratifractor sp., assembly GCA_964634965.1. Taxonomy (GTDB): domain Bacteria; phylum Campylobacterota; class Campylobacteria; order Campylobacterales; family Sulfurovaceae; genus S017-3. Next base: position 4,098 of record CAZWMZ010000064.1, read on the forward strand.
GCAGACCACCACGGGCGGCTGGGTGTAGCTGTTGTGAAACGCGACCGGCTCAAATGTGCCGGAGACGTTATTGAGCACCAAAATCTCGACATCGTTGGTCAGAGGCAGTGCTCTTTCGACCGTCAAGGCCACAAGAGCGCCTCCCATCATCAGCCAGACAAGGGTGATCAAACCAACAAACCGTCTCATGGTCGCGGAACCTCAAAATCATATGCGCACGGAACGCTCGGCTGAGCGAAAGCAGGTCGTGGATCCAGGTATGCGTGCAGCAGACCGGTTGGAGTGCGATACAGGATGGTCGGCTCTTTCATTGCACACTCCTGTTGACCAGTGCTTTGATATCCTCCTGGTCAAATTTCATCTTGACCTGGATATAAGGCCCCTGGTGGTGGTAGTCTTGTCCTGAGAAATCCTCATCTTCGAATCCGGCGATGTTGTAGCCGAAGATCAGTTGAGCATTTGTCCACGGTGCAGCGACGAGATAGGCGCCGCCGCTGTAGTCCATGTTGTTGGCCGCATAGGCATGCAATACCGATCCATGCACGCCTGCTGCCCAGATAGCGTTGAAATTGTAGCGAAGATCGCCGCCCCACAGATCGACCCAACCACCGTAGTTTTTGCCGCTGATAGTATCGAGGACGTACTTTAGACCGTAGTGGACACCGATCTCCCAGTGCGCATCGGGGCGGTAGTTGGCGTGCAGATTGCCCACAAGCTTGCGGGTGCGACTCTCATCGGTGGCGGTACGGTCGTAGCGGTCGATGTAGTCGGCACGCCCGAGCACGATCCACGGACTGATCTCGGGACGATATGCAAAAGCGACCTTGGCATCGAGATTACGGTGCAGATCGGTCGCATTCCATGTCGTATGCCATCCCAGCCCCGCAGCCAGGCCGAGCTCTTTGCTCTTGCGGATATAGAGCCCCAGATCGACGTTGAGCTTTTTGTCCGCTCCGCTGACACGGTAGCCGATCGCCCCGTCACCGCTGTATCTGTCCCCTTCGTAGCGAGCGGTCAGGTTGAGGGCATCGAAGCCCTTTTTGGTGCTGTTGCCCTCAGCGAGCCCCTTTTCGTAACCGACGCCAAACTCCCAATGCTCGGCATGCTTCCAGCGATGGAGGAGACCAAGCGTATCGTAGGCATCGATTCGGCCATCGGCCATACCGAAGGTGCGAGAGAGTTTGAGCTCGCCCCCCTCCCACGGTTTGGTCGTAGCACCCATCGTGGAGCTCCAGCTGATGGCACCGTCACGGTCGGTGCGCGCAATGTGGCCAAAGAGCGAGGTGTTCTCATCGATCTTGTAATCGGCTCCGACCGTGGTGCGGGTGGGAAAGTCCTGATCTTTGTTATCCCAAATGCTCTGATCGTGCCCAAGCGAGAGCTTGAGACGCCGATCCATCAGATAGCGGGTGAGCTTGAACGTCACCTGGTGGGTAGCAGGCGTGAGGGTGTTTTTGGCGTAGCGGTACCCCACCGATGCCGTCCAGTTCGCATCTGAATACTCCAGCGTCGGATGGAAGACATATTCATCATTGTAGCTGCTGTTGGCATCGTATCGGCGATTTTGGTAGGTCGTCAGTGCAGCACGCCAGCAGTCGTTGAGTTTCTGAGTCGCATCGAGCCCGATCGTGCGGGTGCCGGAGAGTTCGGGGGCGAGGTTGCCCAGCCCGAAGGCGTTCTCCTGATAGCGCCAATAGGCGCGCAGGGAGCGGTTGTCGTCGCGGTAGTTTAGCTCGACCTTGTAGGCTTTGGCTTGTGTGACATTGCCCTCGTTGGTGTTGCGGGTATGGGCATACTCGGCGCCCAGGGTGGTGTGCTCACCCAGCTTCACTTCACCGTCCACGCCGATGAGACGGTCGGCTCCTCCGCCGTGCTCCTGGCGGATCGCGGTAGCTCCGAGGCGAAATTTAGCCTCATCGGCGGTGTACTGTACCCGTCCGCCGTAGGTGTAGTGACTCTGACCATCCCCGTCCACATCGTAACGGACGACGATATAGCGGGGATTGAATGCGCGATCGGTACTGTAAACGGGGTCTTTGAAATAGATCGCGCCCGTATCGTAGTCGATGGTATAGTCGCGCCATCGCTGGAGCGGCGTGCGATCGAGGATGATCTCGGGGCGGTGCTGATCGCGCACCTCGATCGTGATGCTCTCGGAGCCCTCGATGAGCGGGGTGTGTGCCAGATGGTATTCTCCACGCGTGCCGTCACCTCGAATGTCTTCACGGTAATGGAGTTTATCGGTCTTGGCGATGAAGAAAGTCGCATCGACATGGGTGCCGTGATACGATGCTTTGCCGCCGGTGAAGCTGCGGTTGTAACTGTCAAATTCCCCGCCGCGTATCTCGGTCGCGTAATCGCCGAAGAGATAGGTGTACTCCTCTTTTTCGAGTTTGAGGTAGAGTTTTTTGGTGCTGGGAGCCTCGTTGCCCTGATGGGTGGCATCCTGATAGATGGTGTAGTAGGCATTAGGATCGATGGCGTCAAAGAGCTTGCGATCGCCTTTTTTGCGGCTACTGTCGTATGCCATCGTCAGGAGCCAGTCGCCCTTGATGCGTCCTTTGGCGAAAAAGGCAAGTCGTCCGTCGATGTAGATACCTTTCTTGACACCTTGATTTTTGAGCCCTTCGGCATTACCGCTGAGCGTACGGTATCCGACAGTGCCCTCCGCAAATCCCACGACGATCCAGTCACGCATGTGGGGTTTGAGGCGGACACGGATGCTCTGGGTTTGGTCACCGTAGAGCTTGAAGGTCAACACCGCTTCGCCAGCGATGGCAGTAGGCTGGAGGCGTACGTATGCGATCCCCTGCGAATCGACGGTGTATTGACCTTTGCCGTTGCTCATGACAGCCGGAGAGTGCTTGGGGTCGGTGGTAAAAGGACCCACCATACCGCCACGCAGCGGATGACCCGAAGGGCCGATCATCTTGACGGCGATAATGGGCTCGTGTTTGCCATCAGCAACTAGCCACGAATACTCGGGGATCAGTGCAATACGCTTGGGGGCACGGCTCTCGACAAAGACGGTTCGCGTCAGACGCTTGAGGGTGGTTTGACCCTTTTTGATCCGGGCAGTAAAGGTGTTGAGCCCCTCGTGCAAATCGACCCCTTTGAAGTGCATGATGCGCATGCCGTTTGTCCCGCGGAAGAGCCCTTCGTAGTTGAGCATGCTCACCTTGTGGCCGTTGAGACGGAGCTCGACGGTGTGGCCTTTGGGGTAGAGGATCGCCACGCGGGTCGAGGGAATATCGGGGATCCACCCCTCAGGTGGCCAGACAATGGCGGGCGTCTTGCCCAGAGCATCAACCTCTTCGGGGGTGTACTGGGGCATGGCCTCCTGGTGGGTTGGCTTGGTCCAGTTATAATCCCCCGCCCCCACCGGCGTCGCCCCACCGACACTCTCCGCACCTGCGCTGTCGTGGTCTTCGGTGATTTTGGTGATGACGGCTTTGCCCTTTTGGGTCGTGAACATGACGTTGGCTACGTCGCTGTGCTGGTCTTTGGCCAAGCGGGTGTCGTAGTAGAGG
>CAZWMZ010000065.1:0-1613 GCA_964634965.1 uncultured Nitratifractor sp.
TTTTTTCTTGTTGTCGCTTTTGACCACGGTCCAGGGGGCTTTGGTGGTGTGGGTGGAGCTGAGCATCATGAATTTTGCCAGCGTGTACTCATCCCACAACCGTTGCGACTCTTTGTCCACCGGAGAGAGTTTGTACTGCTTAAGCGGATCGGTCTCACGCGATTTAAATCGACGCGCCTGCTCCTCCTTGGAGACAGAGAAGTAGAATTTAAAGAGCTGAATCCCCTCATCGACAAGCATCTCTTCGAATTCGGGGGCGTCTTTGAGAAATTTGTGGTGCTGGCGTTCGGTACAAAACCCCATGACCGGCTCTACCATCGCGCGGTTGTACCAGCTGCGGTCGAAGAGCACGATCTCTCCCGCACCGGGCAGATGCTGTGCGTAGCGCTGAAAGTACCACTGGGTCTGCTCCTGCTCGGTCGGCTTTTCCAGTGCGACGACGCGCGCGCCACGGGGATTGAGGTGTTCGGTAATACGCTTGATGGTGCCGCCTTTGCCGGCTGCATCACGCCCCTCAAAGATCATCAGGATCTTGAGCCCCTCCTCTTTGACATAGTTTTGAAACTTCAACAGCTCGATCTGCAGTTTGCGCAACTCTTTCTCATACTCGAGCGTCTCTTTTTTGACCCAGACCTGCACCTTGCCGGCTCGGCGTTTCTTCTCCGCCTTTGAGAGTTTTTCGGGCGCTTTTTTGGACGCCTCCTCTTGAGCTGCTTTTGGGCTTTCGGGGGCCGCTTTTGCTTTTGCTTTCTCTTTTTTTGCCATCCATAATCTCCTTGGTTGTTTGGGGCGGATCAGCTGGTAAATTTACCGCTCTTGGCTCGCTGAGCCTCCATGATCTCGATCTCACGTGCACCCGAGACCACCACTTCGTTGTTGAGCACATAGTCCAGCGACTCATCCCGTCCGCTGTAGTCGATCGCGTCGAGGATCACCTTCATCGCCTCAAGGCGCGCCTGGTGCTTATCATCGGAACGGATGATCGTCCAGGGGGCGTTGTGCGAATGGGAACGCTTGAGCATCTCATACTTGGCATTGGTGAAATCATCCCAGCGCTCCTGAGCCTGCATGTCGATCTCGCTCAGCTTCCACTGGCGCAGCGGATCGGTCTGACGGCGCTCAAACCGTCGCGCCTGCTCCTCTTTGGTAACGCTGAAGTAGAGTTTGATCAGGGTGATCCCCTGGCGGGTAAGGTCTTTTTCAAACCCCTTGACCCCTTTCATGAAATCCTCATACTCCTTGTTGCTGCAGAAGCCAAACACCTGCTCTACCATTGCACGGTTGTACCAGCTGCGGTCAAACAGCACGATCTCGCCGCCGCGCGGAAAGTGCTGAATGTATTTTTGGTAAAACCACTGTGTACGCTGCTCTTCGGTCGGCTTGCCCAGCGCGACGATGCGGTAGTGCTTTTCGTTCATGTAGCGGGTCACGCGCCGAATCGTTCCGCCCTTGCCGGCCGCATCGCGCCCCTCAAAGAGAATGATCATCTTCTGCTGGGTATCTTCGAGGTGCTTCTGGAGCTTGATCAGCTCGGCCTGGTAGGGCTTAAGCGACTGCTCCTCTCTTCGCTTTTTCAACGCTTTTTTGGCCGCTTTTTTCAGCGTCTTCTGCTC
>CAZWMZ010000066.1:0-1709 GCA_964634965.1 uncultured Nitratifractor sp.
GAACTCCAGGCCTTCGCTCAGTTTGCAAGCGACCTCGATGAGCACAGCCGCAATCAACTCGAGCGTGGCCAGCGTATGGTTGAAGTCCTCAAGCAACCTCCCTATGCACCAGTACCGGTTGAGAAGCAGGTAGTGATGATCTTCGCTGGGGTCCACGGTTACCTCGATGATATTCCCGCTGGATCGGTCACCAAATTTGAGCAGGAGCTCTATCCCTTCCTGGATGCCAAGTACGCCAGCATCCTCGATGGGATTCGGACATCCAAAAAACTCGAAAGCGACAACGAAGAGGCCCTGCGCAAAGCCCTTGAGGATTTCAAGTCACAATTCGTAGCGTAACAAAAGGGACAACATGGCTAACCTGAAAGAGATTCAACGCAAGATTCGGAGCGTTAAAAATACGCAGAAGACGACCAACGCCATGAAGCTGGTCTCTTCGGCCAAACTCAAGCGCACCGAAGAGCTTGCCAGACAATCCCGGGTCTATGCCGATACAATCACTGAGATGATCGACGAGATCGCTGCCAATATCGCCAAACAGGGCGACAACGTAGAAAACGTCTTCTTCAAAAAGATCGCCCGCCCCAAAGTGGTCGATCTGGTGTTTGTGACGGCTGACAAAGGATTGTGTGGCGGATTCAACTCCCAGACCATCAAGCGTGTCAATGCGCTGATGAAGGCCTGGCAAACCGAGGGCATTACTGTGCGCCTGCGGGCCATCGGCAAAAAAGGCATCTCCTATTTTCGTTTCAATCAGATCGAAATGATGGATGAGATCGAAGATCTGAGCGCGGCACCGACCTATGCGCGTGCGGCGGAGTTCATTAACGCTGTTGTGGAGGACTACATCGAAGGCCGAACCGATCGGATCGTTGTGGTGCACAATGGCTATGTCAATATGATCACGCAGGAGATTCGTCAGGAGCAGCTTGTGCCGGTCGATGCCGATGCACTGGTCGATCAGGTCGCCTCCACTTCAGAGCTGGAGCTGGAGCCGGATGACGACGATACGCTGCTTGAGGCGTTGGTACGCCGCTACCTGGAGTATTCGATGTATTATGCCCTGATCGATTCGCTTGCGGCCGAGCACAGTGCCCGGATGCAGGCGATGGATTCGGCAACAACCAACGCCAAAGAGATGGCGGCTAAACTGACCGTCCAATACAACAAAGCACGTCAAGAAGCGATCACCACCGAGCTGATTGAGATCATCAGCGGCATGGAATCGATGAAATAACATTGAGGAGAAGTAATGACAGGAAAAGTAGTTCAAGTACTGGGTCCGGTTGTAGACGTCGAGTTTGACGACTATCTTCCGCAGATCAACGAGGCGCTCGAGACCACCGTTGAGCGAGACAGCGAAAAACATCGTCTGGTGCTGGAGGTGGCGTTGCAGCTGGGCGATAACCGTGTGCGTACCATCGCCATGGATATGAGCGAAGGACTTGTCCGCGGTCAAGAGGTCAAAGCGACCGGAGACTCGATCAAGGTTCCCGTCGGCGAAGAGGTGCTTGGGCGCATCTTCAACGTCATCGGTGAGACGGTCGACGAAGCGGGCGATTTTAAAGCCAAAGAGCACTGGTCGATCCACCGCGATCCGCCTGCTTTTGAAGATCAGAGTACCAAGGCCGAGATCTTTGAGACCGGTATCAAGGTCGTCGACCTGCTTGCACCCTATTCCAAAGGGGGAAAGGTCGGACTCTTCGGGG
>CAZWMZ010000067.1:0-3596 GCA_964634965.1 uncultured Nitratifractor sp.
TCGCACAATCCTCCTGAGTACAACGGCTTCAAGATCACGATCGATCGCGCACCTTTTTTTGGGGAGCAGATTTATGCTCTGGGGCGGGAGATTGTCGCCGATGCCGATCGGGTGATCCCTGATAATACGCGCACAATCCCGATCGATGTGCGTACCCCCTACATCGACTACATGCTGGAGCAGTTTGCGCATCTGCGGGGGCTCAAAAAGCGGTTGGTGTTTGATTGCGGCAACGGTGTGGCTGATACGGTATTGCGTCCGATCCTTGATGGGTTGGGCTTGAAGTATCGGGGTCTTTATTGTGAACCGGATGGTACGTTTCCCAACCATCATCCCGATCCGTCGGTCGAGGCAAATTTGCACGATCTTAAAACCGCACTCGAAACCGATGGGGAACTGGGCTTTGCTTACGATGGCGATGCCGATCGCATCGCCGTCTTGACGCGCAAACACAACATTAAAGGCGATCAGATGGCCTTGCTCTATGCGCTGAGCATGGAGTCCCCGACAGTTATCGGTGAGGTCAAATGCTCACAGGTGATGTACGACGAGCTCGAACGCAGGGGTGCGACGGCGATCATGTACAAAACCGGTCACTCCAACCTCAAAGTCAAGATGAAAGAGACCGGAGCCGATCTGGCGTGCGAGGTGAGCGGCCATATCTTTTTTAGGCATCGCTATTTCGGATACGATGATGCGATCTATGCGACACTACGGATGCTGGAGCTCGTACACGAAGGGATAGATCTTGACGACGAGATTGATGCCTTGCCTCATGTCTATTCGACTGAGGAGATCAAGGTCGAGACGACCGAAGAGGAAAAGTTTGCCTTGATCGATCGGATCAAAAAGCATCTCAAAAATCCCCCAGCTGATTTTCCTGCTATCAAAAGCATCATCGATGTCGATGGGGTGCGCGTCCATTTCGAGCACGGCTGGGCATTGGTACGCGCGAGCAACACCACCCCCGTACTCGTGACCCGATTCGAAGCGACCGATCCGGCATGGGCCAAACGATACGAAGAGGCGATCCGTGATGTCATCCAAAAGGCACGCGCATGAAATACAAAAAAAACTTCTACCAGATTCGTTCCAATCAGCAGATATGGGAAGAGCTCAAAGGTGAGATTGAAACGGTCGGTTATTACCGGCTGCCGCTGGCCGATACGACCGAGATACGTGCGCATGCCAAACGCGTCGAGCAGCAACGGATCGTAGTCGTTGGCATCGGTGGCAGCAGTCTGGGTGCCCGAGCCGTTTATGCATTTTTACGCCACAAGAAAAAATATGCCAAGACCCTCTCGTTTCTGGAGACGACCGATCCAGTGCAGATCATGGCGACACTTGATGCGATCGATCCAGAGGAGACTCATTTTGTCCTCATTAGCAAAAGCGGCACCACGGTCGAGACGATTGCGACCTTGAAGTATCTTTCGCACGCCGTCACACTGAACGCGACCAACACCACGGTCATCAGCGGCCACGATACCCCGCTGCATCGCTATGCGCAGACACACAATATGCCGTTTTTTGAGCTGAACGAAGATGTTGGCGGTCGTTTTTCGGTCTTGAGTGTGGTGGGGCTGGTGCCACTGGCGATGGTGGGCGTGGATATCGACAACATGCTGCGTGGTGCCCACAAAGTCTATGAGAGTTTTTTCAGGCAAGAGCGGTTTTATGATATCTTAATGGAGAAGGGACGCTTTTTTGTCGAAAACAAGCATCGGTTCAATATCAATGTGCTTTTCAGTTACTCCTCTGCCTTGGAGGGGTTTAACAAATGGTATGTCCAGCTCTGGGCGGAGAGTCTGGGCAAAATCAACATCAACGGCACTCGTCAAGGTCTCACCCCCATTGGGCTCATCGGTCCGGTCGATCAGCATTCGTTTTTGCAGTTGATTATGGAGGGTGTACGGGACAAGACCATCACCTTTATCAAGGTGGCCGATTTCGAAGAGACGATTTTTGTTCCCAGGAGCTCACCCATCCCCGAACTGGCATCGCTTGAGGGCATCAGCTTTTCCAAACTGATCGATCTGCAGGCCGACGCGACGATCCAGGCCATCGCAGCACTCAAAACCATTCCCTACGATGTGATCACGATCGACAAAGTCGACGAGTACAATATTGCCGAATTGATGTACAGCTACCAGCTCCTGGTCTCCATCATTGGAGCCTTTCTTCAGATCGAGACGTACGACCAACCCGGAGTCGAAGCGGGGAAGAAGATTTTGAAGGGGATGTTGGGTGCTTAGTTTTGGTGTTGAGTGTTTGGTGTTGAGTGATGAGTGATATTGAGTGTAGGTGCGACCATGTCGCACGTCTCATAGGATGTGGAGTGGCGTTGAGTGTTGAGTGTTGAGTGATGGGTGATAGGAGGGGATTTTGGAAGAGAAGGATACGGTTTTGGTGCTTTCGTTTGAATTTGCTGTTCGGATTGTAAATGCTTATAAATATTTGACAGATGCAAAACGCGAATATGTTCTGTCAAAGCAATTGCTTCGCAGTGGCACATCGATCGGAGCCAATGTCCAGGAAGCGCAAGCTGCCCAAACCAAAAAGGATTTTATTGCCAAAATGAGCATTGCCAGCAAAGAGGCTCGTGAGACGAAATATTGGATAGATCTCCTGATAAAGACAGACTATTTCAACCCATCAGATAATCATGTCAAAAGCCTCTTAGATGACATTAGCTCCATCGTCAAACTCCTTACCAGCATCGTAAAAACAGCCCAAAAGGACAAAAATGCCCGCTAACCACCCAACAACACCCAACACCCAACACCCAACACTAATAAAGGTTTGTCTTTTCCCCGTAGCCGGTTACGGTACCCGTTTCCTCCCCGCGACCAAAGCGATTCCCAAGGAGATGCTTCCCATCCTGACCAAGCCGCTCATTCAGTACGGTGTCGAGGAGGCTGTGGCGGCGGGTTGTACGACGATGGCGTTTGTGACCAGCAAATACAAAAAAGCGATCGAAGACCACTTTGACACCCACACCGACATCGAAGATAGTATCGCGGGCAGTGCCAAAGAGGCTTTGCTCTCTGATATCAACGCCCTCATTGAACGCTGCACATTCACCTACGTTCGCCAAAAGCAGATGCGCGGACTCGGCCACGCGATCCTCACCGGCCGGCCGCTCGTAGGTGATCAGCCCTTTGCGGTGATCTTGCCCGATGACGTGTGCCACCACGAAACCGACCCGATCCTCAAACAGATGATCGACCTCTACGCCCAATACCCCGACCACTGCATCGTCGCCGTCGAAGAAGTCCCCCAGGACCAAACCGACAAATACGGCATAGTAGAAACCACCCCCTTGCCAACACCACCAGCTACCCAACACCCAACATCAAACACCACCCATTCATCATCCAACATCCACCATTCAACATCACGCATAACCCGTTTGATCGAAAAACCAGATCCCTCCGAAGCCCCCAGCAACCTCGCCGTCATCGGTCGCTATATCCTCACCCCCGATATCTTCGATATCCTCGAACACACCCCACCGGGCAAAGGGGGTGAAATCCAGATCACCGACGCCCTGATGGAGCTCGCCCGCCAGGGCAAAGTACTCGCCTACCGCTTCC
>CAZWMZ010000068.1:0-3219 GCA_964634965.1 uncultured Nitratifractor sp.
CCTCGATCAGACGATCGGCTTCGCGACGGGAGTACCGGGTGTGATGGGCGATGTATTTGTTCAGGCGCACGGTGTCTCCTCGGTGCGTGACTTAGACAAAAAAGACCGTCGGCAAGATGATCGGATAACGCTTGCGCGTACGGACAACATGTTTGCGGACGATGCCACGGAGATCATCTTCGACCACCTTGGGGTTGCCGGACTGTTCGAGTTTGCTGTTGATGAGGTACTGCTCGATCAGCTTTTCGATCTCTGATGCGAACTTTTTATCCTCTCTGTCCGGTACGAGACCATGAGAGGTGACGACCGGCTTGCCGACCATTTTGCCGTTCTGGGCGCCGATCTGGACGACAACATGCACAATCCCTTCGGTTGCCAGCTTCTGCCGATCATCCACGACGTCGTTTTGGATCGTTTTGTTGCTCTGATTGTCGATGTAGGTCTTGCCCACCTTGACTGTTTTGAGTTTTTTGATGTATTTGGGGGTGATTTCGATCTGGTCACCGTCGCTCATGAGGAGGATATTGCGCTCATCGACACCGCAACTGACAGCGGTTTTGGCGTGTGCGGCGATGTGGTTGTATTCACCGTGTACAGGGAGGAAAAATTTTGGCTGGATCAGTCGGATCATCAGTTTCTGCTCCTCTTGTCCGGCGTGACCGGAGACGTGAATATCACTGAACTCTTTGTAGCGAACCGTTACACCTGCTTTCATGAGAAGATTCATCAGTTTTGAGACGCTTGCTTCGTTGCCGGGGATAGCGCTGGCGGAGATGATCACCGTATCGGTTGGCTTGAGCTTGATGTGGCGGTGTTCATCGGTCGCCATGCGTGAGAGGGCTGCCATCGTTTCGCCCTGCGATCCGGTGGTGATGACCAGCACTTCGTTGTCGGGGAATTTGCCCACTTCGTGTGCTTCGATAAAGTGCTTGTCGTCGATATCGACAAACCCCAGCTTGCGAACCACTTCGATGTTGCGTTCCATCGATCGCCCGATGACACAGATCTTGCGCCCATGTTTGACGCCACGCTCCATGGCCTGGTAGATGCGGTGGACATTGGAGCTGAATGTCGACATGATCACCCTCCCCTGCGCCAGATCAAAGAGCTGATCAAAGGTTTTGCCCACCACTGCTTCGCTTTTGGTAAATCCAGCGTTGTGGGAGTTGGTCGAGTCGGAGAAGAGTGCCAGAACCCCCTTGGATCCGTAGTAGGCCAATCGATGCAGGTCGGCCGTGTAGCCATCGATGGGCGTATGGTCGATTTTGAAATCGGCGGTGTGGATAATGGTGCCGATGGGAGTTTCGATCGCCAGCGAGTTTGAATCGACGATCGAGTGGGTCATGTGCATCCATTCGACCTTGAATTCGCCGAGAGTGTACTGTTTGCGTTTGATGACGTAGTTGAAATATTTTGTATCGGCAGAGAGTCCGTGTTCGTTGAACTTGTTCTCGATCATTGCCAGTACCAGCGGCGTGCCGTAAATGGGAAACTTGAGCTCTTTGAAGAGGTAGGCTGTCGCCCCGATATGATCTTCGTGTCCATGCGTGATGACGATGCCGCGTATCTTCTCTTTGATCGTATGCAGATAAGAGAAATCAGGCACCAGGATATCGACCCCGTGCATGGTCTCGTCCGGAAAACTCATCCCAACATCGATGATGATGGCGTCGTCATCGGTTTCGAGTACCGCGATGTTGCCGCCGATCTCCCCCAGGCCACCCAGAGGAGTAAAGCGCAACCAGCCCCGGGCGTTCGGATCGAGCTGGCGCCATGGATGCATACGTGCATCCTGCACCTCATCGTTTTCGATGAGTGCTGCTCGCATTTGGGGGGGTACGTTGGTCGGGATCGGCTTGCGGCGGCCACCGCGGCTATTGCCTCGGGTTGCGCTGCGACGTGATCCGGAGGTTTTAGCAGTCGGAGTTTGTGTCTGGGTATTGCGTTCGCCGCTTCGCCGATTCGGACGACGTCCTCTCCCTCGATTGGTGCGAGTACTGCCGGACTGATTGGCTTTGGTCTCTTCCTTGGCGGGGGTAGTGCTGTTGGGGTTGGGAGCCGATTCGTTCCCTTGCGATTTGGGTCGGTTTTGTCGGTAGGGATTGGCGTGGCGGCGGCGTGGTTCGTTTGAGCTGCTCTTTTCAGCCTTGTTGTTGGTGTCGGAGTGGTTTTTGTCCATGATGGGCATCCTTCATTAAAAAAGTATAGATGTGATGATATGCCGATGTCACAACTTCATGAGGACGCGCTAGAGGAAGAATCCCCGCCTCTGCAAAAGCTTGGCGGAGCCTCTCCTTTGGAAACCGTTGTTCAAGGTTTTTGATCAATTTCTTTCGCGGTTGAGCAAAAGCTGTTTTCAAAAATCCCTCGAACTGAGGATCATCCAGTGTCCTTTTTTTGTGAATAGAGAGCACCGCGGATGTTACCTTGGGTTGTGGCACAAATGCTGTTGGCGGCACCTCGAAGAGAACCTCTCCTTCGCCGATGCTCTGAGTCAAAACCGCAAGCGCAGAAAAGGCACGCTCCCCGGCATCTGCAGCAAACTTGACAGCAACCTCCTTTTGTACCATGACGCGAAGCGACTGGCACATGGGATCGCGCAACGCCTGCAGAACAATGCGTGTGCCGATGTAATAGGGCAGGTTGGCTACCAGATGATACGGTGCGGGCATCAGTGCGCCCGATTTCCACTCTTCAAGTACATCACCGCAAACCAGTGCGAGTCGCTTCTCTCGGAGATCGGACTCAAACTTTTTGCGCAGATGCACACATAACTCTCTATCCACTTCAAAAGCTGTGACTTGACGTGCTCCAAGGAGCGCGGCAGTTAAATCACCTAAGCCAGGCCCGATCTCGACGACGATATGGTCATCTTCGGGCATCGCTTGGACGATTTGATCTATCAGGGCACGCTCTTTTAAAAAGTTTTGGCCGTATCTTTTTTTGGCAGTTGCTTCGAGGTCGCTGTACTGTTTCATATTATACACTTTTTGTCTTAATTAAGAATAATATCTATTTTTGGTTATAATCCGCCTAAACCCAAATCCAGAGACAAAAAATCACAACAAGAGGCTCTGCCTGAAACAATCGTCAAGCAGTCAGCAGCACTTGCAGGGCGCGATGCATGGTCGCAGGATCGCATCGACCTTTTCTCAAAACACTTTAAGGGTCAACAATGGAATATTTTGCCAAACGAATCATACCTTGCCTGGATGTCGA
>CAZWMZ010000069.1:0-6446 GCA_964634965.1 uncultured Nitratifractor sp.
CCAAAGCCAAGTCGAAAAGGTCTAACGCAGTCCAGGCAAAAGATCTCGATGCCCGTAGGGTGGGCTTTGCAGGTGCGACCTTGCACAAGATATTCTCTGCGTCGTAGCTACGGCTACGACTCAAGAATCTCTTGCACAATCTCACACCTGCAAAGCCCATTGTGGGTATGAGCTATTTTTAGAGATGCCCTACATAACAAGCATACAGCCAATAGGGTATGTATTTTGAGGGATATGTTTGGTGTATCTCTCCTCGATTGTCTCGAAAAATTTCGAGAACATAATCATATGTACCGTATTGCCTCTCCAATGCGAATCGTTCGAGTGATTATAGCCCAACTAATATTATTACAGCCCCAGATAGCTCGCGATGCTGGCGTGAACCGCTTCGGGTTTACGGGTCGCGTCCACCACGAGGTAGGGGATGTGCATCGTCTCGAGCACGTGGAGCATGTGCTGCTGGACTTCGAGCAGATAGGCGATGCCGCGCTGTTCGATCCCGTCGTGTTCTTTGGCTCTCAGGCGCGCTTCGAGGGTCGGCGCGTCGATCTGGAAAAAGATAATCTCGTCAGGCCAGTCGCCACGCAGGGCGAACTGGTTGAGCACGATGAGCTCATCGAGCCCCGTATCGCCGGCAACCATCGCGTAGCCAATCCCCGAGAGGAAACCTCGGTCGGAGAGGATGAGCTGGTCGCGGTTGGGGGCGATGACGGTATCGTAGTGCTCGGCACGATCGGCCAGAAAGAGCAGCATCTCTGCCCGCGGCGAGTGCAGGGTCTCTTCGAGCAGCCAGCTGCGCGCATGCTGCCCAAACGGCGTTCCGCCCGGTTCGTGTGTGAAGATCGCCTCGGGATGTTTGAGCTTGATCCGATCGATCTGGGTACTCTTGCCGACGGTATCGACCCCCTCGAAAAGCACATACATCTACTTTGCCTTCCGGTACGTTTCGATCCACTTCAGGGTCGCCGGGGTCACGAGGTGATCGATCCGCCCGCCAAAGCCTAAAATCGTCCGCACAATCGACGAGCTGACAAACGCATGCTCAAGACTGGGCATGAGGTAGATCGTCTCGAGCTCTTTTTTGAGCGATGCATTGGCATACCCCATCTGCAATTCGTACTCAAAATCGCTCACGGCTCGCAAACCCCGGATGATGATGTTGGCCTCAAGCTTGTCGCTTAGATCCACCAGCAGACTGTCGAACCCGACCACCGTCACCTTGGGACGATCTGCCGTAGCTGCTCGCGCCATCTCGATCCGCTGCTCGAGCGAAAACATCGGTCTCTTAGCACTGGAATCAGCCACGGCGATGATGATCGCATCAAACATATGACACGCCCGCCGAACGATATCCAAGTGCCCCACCGTCATCGGATCAAACGTCCCCGGATAGATCGCCCGCCGCATCAAAACCCCCTGATAGACTTATCCCAAAAGCATACCCAAACAACCCTGAAAAAGCACAAGCCCGACCACTAATTCCTAATTTCTAACTTCTAATTTCTAATTCCTAATTTCTACGTCTCATCCCGCCCCCACCGCCGATACAACCGATGCTCAATCCCCAGCAGATCGTACCACTTGCCGACGATGAATCGCTCCATCGCTTCGACCGAGTCGTGTTCGGCGTAGTATCCCATCACAGGCGGAGCGATCTGGACGCCAAGCCTGGAGAGCTTGAGCATGTTCTCCAGCGCGATAGCGGAGTAGGGGATCTCACGGGGGGCAAGCAGGAGCGGTTTGTGCTCTTTGAGGGCGACGGCAGCGACACGGGTAGGGAGGTTGTCGGCGATGCCGCAGGCGATTTTGGCCAGCGTATTCATTGAGCACGGAAGCACCGCTGTCGCATCGACCTGGAACGAACCACTGGCGACAGGTGCACCGATCGCATCGGGCTCATACTGCTGCAGGGTGCCGCCTTCGAGGCGTTCGACCTGACGTGCATGCTCGGTGGCGATCAAGTGTGCTTCGATCTCTGCAGGCAGCCATTCGACAAAACGGTGCCCCAGATGCACGCCGCTTGCACCACTGAGAACGATCGCAATCTTCATCCAGACTCCTTGGCTATATTATAAAATATGAGCAACGTTTCAGTGGCAATTGTCACGGGTGCTCTTAGTGATAGAGTGCCGCAATAATGGCATACGATACAAAAAACATCAGATGCGAGATCCCCTCGAAGTAGTTGGTCTCGCCATCATCAGTTGTTTTCCATGCCAGCACAATCGTCAAGATCAAAGCGCCGATCTGAAAGGCGTTAAAATCAAGGGTCAAGCTGATGCCGTTGCCATACGCCAGCCCCATCAAGATCGGTACGGTCAGCATGATCGAGACGGTCGAAGCGCCCATGGCGATATTGACCACACGCTGAATCTCATCGTCTCGTGCGGCCTTGATGGCCGTGAGGATCTCGGGTGAAACAGCGATAATCGCGATGATCAGACCGGCCAACCCCGAAGAGATTCCCATCTCGGTCGCGATCTGCATCCCCTCGGTCGCAAAGATCTCTGCGAGCATGCCGATGACAAAGATAAAGCCAAAGATAGCGGCAAAATTCCACCAATTCGAGAGGCGATCAAAGAGATAATCCTCATCTTCATCCTCTTCATGCTCATGGCGATGTTTTTTGATCCGAAAGAGGCGGCTTTTGGCTGTGGCTTTGAAAAAGTGGCTGTGGGTGCGCGTCTGAAAAATGAAAATTGCTACATAAAAGAGGATCAACACCGTCGCGATCGCCACCGATGCCTCGAAGAGTCCCGATGCGTTGTCAGTGTAGGTGATGATGCTCGGCACCAGCAGGGCCGATGAGGCCACCAGCAGAATGGTCGTATAGGTGCTGGAGGTGTCTTCGTTGTGCTCCTGTTCTTTGTAGCTGAGTCCACCGATAAAGACCGCCAGCCCCAGCAGGACATTCATATCCACAATCACAGCAGAGATGATGCCGCCCTTGACCGTCTCAAGCGCTGCAGGGGCATGGACCGACTCCAGCACGATCATAAAGAGCAGGATGATCTCCACCACCACAGCCGAGAAAGTCAGTACAAAACTCGCATAGGGCTCCTCGAGACGCTCAGCCAGGATTTCGGCAATCTCCGAAACCGTCAACGAAAAGGCTCCGATCGCCACGGCGGCACCGATGGTCGCCAGATAGGGAGATCCATGCCGATGAAAATAGTAGGTCAAGAGCGCAAAGAGCACGCCCAGAAAGATATCGCCATATTCGCCAAGGGTGTGCAGCAAGCCAGGAGAGTGGGGCGGTTTGCCCGACGGAGGGTGCGTATCCAAAGAGTCAGCTCCTTGTTGAGGTGGATTAAGACTCCATCTTAGCATAAAATGCCTAAGGGCGTCTCTAAAAATAGATCACGCCCAAACAAACGAAAGCTTTTGTCTGGGCAAGGCAGACCTTTGAAGGCTGGCCAAAAGCCAAGTCGAAAAGGTCTAACGCAACACAGGCAAAAGATCTCGATGCCCGCAGGTTGGGCTTTGCAGGTGCTTCCATGCACAAGATCTCTGCGTCACAGCTACAGCTACGGCTTCGACTCAAAAATCTCTTGCACAATAATCTGATCCAAAAAGAGAGGGGTATGGATGGATGGGACGTGGTCGAACAGATGCCGTGAGGCTGAAACAATGGGCAGTAAGCGTGGGAAAAAGAGATTGAAAAAAGAGTGGTGCGGCTGAGAGGACTTGAACCTCCACGGGCTAATGCCCACTAGAACCTGAATCTAGCGCGTCTACCAATTCCGCCACAGCCGCAAAATTGGCTTAAATCGGACGAAATTATACCTGCCTAAGATAAAATCTGGTTGAATCAGCACAAAAGCAATCTCCATTCTGCTATAATACGGCGTTAAAACCATTGCGAAAGGCAACCATGACGGCACTCGACCAGGAGATTATCGAACACATGGCCAATCCCCAAAACTACGGTTCAATGGAAAACCCCGACGCCATCGGCATCGGTGAAAATCCCGACAACGGAGAGCAGGTTATCATCTATCTGCGTGTTCACGAAAACGAGCAGGGCGATCCGGTGATCGACGACATCAAATTTCAGGCGATCGGCTGCATGACCACCGTCGTCGCCGGCTCGATCATCACCGGCGAAGCAAACGGGATCGATTTCAAGACCGGTGAAGATCTCATCTCGGTCACCCTGGGCATGCTCGAGGATGTTCCGCCCGAAGAAGCTGCCTGTTCGGAGATGGTCGCCGTCTCGCTCAAGGCCGCCATGGATACCTACCGTGCCAAACAGAACGACCCCGATCATGGCACCATTACCTACAAGATCGAAAACAACTGTACCGTACCCGTACCCCAAACCCACGAGGAGAACCCCCAATGAAAACCCTCTTGATCAAGACCCACGAAGTGTGGCTGGAGACCCTGATGGCCGGCATGATGAGCGAATCGACGACCCGACAGACGCTGTACGATTTTGCTGACATATTGTGGCGCCATTTTACCTGGATCGAACATGCACTGATTGAGCAGGATGTTGCCTACGATTACGATCGGGACACCATTCCCATCAAAGTCAAAACCCTGCATGAGATCACCACCGATATCGTCAACCGCCTCAATGCCATCGATCTGCAACTGGTCAGCTGCACCGACCATGATCTGGCCGATCGTATCAGTACCGATATTGGCTACATTCAAAATGCGCTGCTGCGTTTGCCCGACGAGAGTGTGCAGGCGTTTACACTCTCCCGCACGCTTAATGGTATCGCATTGACCCAGGAGGCGACCGATGCGCTGACGCTCTTTTTGTTCGAAGAGAGCTACAAAGAGTACGAACTGATCATGATCTACAACTACCTCAAGGCCCACAGCGACGATCCATTTCTCAATCGTATCTTTCAGATCCTGATCGATGAGAGCTTCTTCCACTTTCGCCAGTTTGGGCAAATGATGACTCAGATGGGGATACTGGGTGTACCGCGTGTAATCCACAAGAGCCTCTATCAGGTCGAGAGTGTTGAGCAGTTTTTGCGCGACGGCATCGAAGAGGAGATCGCTGCCAAACAGCAGTGTCTCGACCTCTCCAACGCCGTCGCCAAAGAGTCCGATGCCCTGGCGTCCTTTTTTGACTTTATCAACTATCAGGAAAATTACCACATTCATCTGATGCGCCAGGCGCTGGAGCATTACGAGAACCGATCATGATCAGCAAACGCCACATCACATCGCTCCTCTCGGCCGGGTTTGGCCGATGGGCATCCCATCCATTTCCCCCATCCATTCAGCGTACCATCAATCGCCTCTATGTACGATGGATGGGGCTGGATATGCACGCGTTTGCTCCCGCAGAGAGTTATCCGACCCTTACGGCACTCTTTACCCGCGCCCTCAAGATCGAGCGCTACTGGGATCAGCGAGACGATGTGATCATTGCGCCCTGCGACGGACGCATCAGCGATGCCGGATATGTCCACGAAGGGATGGCACACCAGATCAAAGGGATGCGTTACGACACCGCGGCACTTCTGGGGGCACCGCACGCCCACAATCTGGCGCGACTCGAAGCCGGCCCCTATCTCAACCTCTACCTCTCGCCGCGCGACTACCATCGCTACCATGCGCCGATCGATTTACGCATCCACTCCGTGACGCATATCCCCGGCAAACTCTATCCAGTCAACCTGCCATCTTTGCGCCGTACGCCCAACCTCTTCATTGAAAACGAGCGGGTCGTGATCGAAAGCACCGACACGAATGGGCACACACACTATCTCGTTTTGGTCGGCGCACTGAACGTAGGCAAAATCGTATTGACATTTGAGCCGCGTCTTCAGACCAACACTCCCTCTCGTGAGCGCACCCACTACCGCTACGATGAGCCCAGACTGCTCAAAAAAGGGGAGCTGTTTGGATGGTTTGAACTGGGGTCAACCCTGGTGATCCTCAGCGAAAAAGGCGCCGCCTGCTACGATGTTACGATCGGCCAATCGGTCGCATTTGGCCAAACCATCGGTTATCAGAGAGGGGATCAAAATGCGCGTACTTGAAATGCAGGAGTTTGGCGAGATCCGCACCAAGGCCCGTGCGTATCTGTGCTACCTGATGGAGCGGCATCTGCCCAACCGTCACATGGGGATCGAGCTCGAAGCGATCGAGAAGGGTTTGCGTCAACTCACCGCCGAGATCGGCAAGGTTGATGCAACCTATGTGCTCGATCCTTCGGGACGTCAGGTGGCCGATACGGTCAGCACCGATCCGCAGTTTGCCCGCTCAGGCAAGGACGAAAAGCGCGACAACCGCGCCTACTACTACCGCATCCTCAAAGAGAAGCGGTGCGTTTTGACCGACCCCTATCCCTCCATCGGCAGCAATACACTGGTGGTAACCGCTTCGTATCCGATCTACAACGAGCAGCACGAACTCATCTACATCGTCTGCATCGATATCAGCCTGAACAACATCCTGAGCATGTTTCACCCCTC
>CAZWMZ010000070.1:0-2803 GCA_964634965.1 uncultured Nitratifractor sp.
CGCAAACCGGCGCGGCTGATCACCTCGGCCAAGGTATTTTTGGGCGCTTCTTTGGGAAAGAGTACCGGATAGGGAAAGGTCGCATCGTACTGCGTCATCGTCACGATATGCAGCGGCACAAACGGTCGATCAAACTCCCCAAACTCCGCGTCCCCCAGTACCGTAGCAATCTCGCGCATCCGATCGCTGCGGAAGTTGGTCAAGATCACCGCATCCCCCTCGTGCATCCCATCGTATCCGGCAAACGCCACCGGCTCGATAAACTCATCGGTAATTTCGCTACGGTAACTCGCTTCGATATACTCGATCACGCGCTGATCGGTCATTGGTTCAGCCTGTGCGATGGCTCGATACCCCCGCTCGACCCGCTCCCAGCGCGTATCACGATCCATCGCATAATAGCGTCCACCGATCGTTGCTATGCCGATACGCTCGTCACAAATCGCCTCGATCTGCACAAGGTACTCTGGCGCCGAAGTGGGGCTCACATCCCGCCCGTCGGTCAAAAGATGCAACCACACGCGCTTGCCCGCATCGGCGGCGATGCGCGCCAGTCCGATGGTGTGCTCGATGTGCGAATGCACCCCGCCGTCGCTGAGCAGGCCGATCAGATGCACCGTCTCACTCGACGCGAGCGCATCGCGTAACACCTCGTTTGTCTCCAGGGATCTCTCTTTGAGTGCGAGCGAAATCTTGACCAGATCCTGATAGAGCACCCGACCGCTGCCGAGAGTCATGTGGCCTACCTCGGAGTTGCCCATCTGCCCCTCGGGCAGACCGACACTCAATCCATAGGTAGCGATGAGGGTTTTGGGTACGTCGGCCAAGCGGCCATCGTAGACGGGCTTGTGCGCATCGGCAAATGCGTTGCATGCACTCTGGGGCTTGTGTCCGATGCCATCGGTAATGATCAGCACGGTTTTTCCCGGTCGGATCGACACGTAGACTCCTTTAAAGAAATTAGAGTAAAATACCATCACTTATCTGATAATCCATTGAAAGTACGCTATGCTCTATTATCTTCATGAATGGTTCCATATCAATCTGCTCGGATACATCTCTGTACGGGCTGGGTTTGCCTTTTTTGTCGCCTTTTTTGTCGCGTTGATTTTGATGCCCCGCTACATGGCCTGGGCCATCAGCCGCAAAGCCAACCAACCCATCAACAAATACGTCCCAGCCCACGAAGGCAAACAGCACACCCCGACCATGGGCGGAGCCGTGTTTGTCGTCGCCACTCTGATCGCTTCTTTGCTGAGCGTAGAGCTTGCCAACGGTTATGTCTGGGGGGCTTTATGGACTCTGGTCGGCTTTGCGGCCATCGGGGTCAAAGACGATCTAGGCAAGATCCTCACTGGCGACAATCTTCAGGGACTGAGCGGCCGAGGCAAGTTGACCGGACAATTTATCGTAGCTGTTTTGATTGCGATCTGGCTGGTCAAGTGGGTCAATTTTCCGACAACTTTTTATCTCCCTTTTATCAAAAACGCTCTGTTTGATATGGGCACCGCAGGCGGTGTGGCCTTTTGGGCACTGGTGATGGTTGCCACCAGCAACGCCGTCAACCTGACCGATGGGCTCGATGGACTGGCCACCGTTCCCAGTGTCATTGCCCTGGGAACCCTGAGCGTCATCGTCTACCTCATCGGCCATGCTGTCTTTGCCGGCTATCTGCTCCTGCCCAATATCAAAGGCGTCGGCGAGACGATCATCGTCTCCTCGGCTCTCATGGGGGCTCTGCTGGGCTTTTTGTGGTACAACAGCTACCCCGCCGAACTCTTCATGGGCGATACCGGTTCCCTCTCGATCGGAGCCTTTATCGGCTACATGGCCATCCTGGCCAAAAGCGAAGTGCTTCTGATCCTCATCGGCATCATCTTTGTCATCGAAACTGTATCGGTCATCCTGCAAGTCGGCAGCTACAAGTTTCGCAAAAAACGGATCTTTCTCATGGCGCCCATCCATCACCATTTTGAGATGAAAAACTGGGCCGAAAACAAAATCATCGTCCGCTTCTGGATGATCGCCGTCCTGGCCAACCTGCTGGCACTGGCCACACTCAAGATACGATAGGTGGAAACTGTGTGGTACGTGATACGTGATACGCAGTACGCACCAAAAGAAGAGCGCCCAACACCCAATCATCCACCATTCAACATCCACCATTCAACATCCACCATTCAACATTCAAAATCCACCATTCAACATTCAAAATCCACCCAACACCCAACACCCAACACCCAACACCCAATCATCCACCATTCAACATCCACCATCCAACAGGCCCTCCCATGAAACTCTCCTTTTTCGGCTACGGCCTCACCACCCGCGCGATCGCCAGACGCCTCGGCGGCGGTCAAACCTTTTACGACGACCGCACCGAAACACCGTGGAGAGATGAAGAGAACAACACCATTCTCCCCTCCGCACACTTCGACCCCCTGACAAGCGACCTCCAGATCCTCACCCCCAGCATCCGACCCGACCACCCCCTCCTCCAAAAAGCCCGCAACCCCATCAGCGAATACGACCTATTTCTAGGAGAGGGAAGCCCCATCCACCATTCAACATTCAACATTCAACATTCAACATTCACCCAACACCCAACACCCAACACCCAATCATCCACCCAACATCCAACATTCAACATCCAACATTCAACATCCAACATTCAAAATCCAACATTCAAAATCCACCCAACACCCAACACCCTCTACCCCCTCCCTTCACCATCTGGATCAGCGGCACCAACGGCAAGACCACCACTACGCAGATGCTCACCCATCTGCTCGCTCCGCGCGGT
>CAZWMZ010000071.1:0-11900 GCA_964634965.1 uncultured Nitratifractor sp.
AACCTGCGCCGAAAGATCGCCGCCATCATGCGCAAAAGCGCCCGCGCTATCCTCGAAAATCCGCGCCAGACGACGATCAAGATCACCGCACGCACTCTCAAGCAGTATGCCGACAAAAAGGTCTTTGAGATCGCGCCAATCGCGCCCAGACCACAGATAGGCGTGGTCAACGGGTTGGCATGGACGGCGGTGGGTGGCGATGTGCTCACCATTGAAGCGGTTCGAATCCGAGGCAAAGGTGCCATGCAGATCACGGGCAGTCTGGGGGATGTGATGAAAGAGTCCGCTCGCATCGCCTACAGCGTGGTTAAAATCCTCATCGACGAGGAGCAACTCACCATCGATCGCCATACCATTCCCACCACCCCCAGGGAGGAGGAAGAGGATTATCTCCCCCTGGCCAGTGAGATCTACAAGCGGTACGATCTGCATCTGCACGTCCCTGAAGGAGCCGTGCCAAAGGATGGCCCAAGCGCCGGCATCGCAATGGCCACAGCCATCGCCTCGATCTTGAGTGGCCAGGCAGTCAACAACCGCATCTCGATGACCGGAGAATTGACCCTCACGGGCAAGGTTCTCCCCATCGGCGGCCTCAAAGAGAAGCTTATCGCTGCCTACAAAGCCGGTGTGACTACGGCCCTGATTCCAAACAAAAATCTTGAACGGGATCTGGAAGATATCCCCGAAGAGGTGCGTGATCGTCTCACAATTGTCGGGGTAGAACGGATCGAAGAGGTGCTCGAAATTGCACTGGTGTGACCGCATACATATCGCTTGAGATCGGTTGCCTCAGAGCAGATGCTCAAGCGATCTCCCGGGAGCCTCAAGTCTCAAGGTGCGATCCTGTTGATCCGGTGTGGATCGGAACCGGACAAGCCCTTTAGTGGGTTCAGGCAGCGTCGCTCCATTTGCGAATTTTGCCCAGCAGCTCCTCTTCGTTGACCGGTTTGATCAGGAAATCATCGGCCCCCAGCTCAAACACACCCGCCTTTTGCGTATCATCCGTGGTTAGAACAATGACCGGAATCCCGCTGTAGCGGCTGTCGGATCGAAAAATCTTCAGGAACTCCTTGCCGTCAAGTACGGGCATAATGATGTCCAGAAGGATCAGGTTGATGTCTTCATCCTCACGCAAAACTGCCAGCGCATCTGAGCCGTTTTCGGCCTCGACAACGTCCCGAACCACATCGGGGTATTTCTTAAGCAGCGCTTGCAGCAGTTTGCGATTGATAAAGTCGTCATCAACAATCAGGATTTTGAAACTCATTCCTTACTCTCCATTGGGTTTGATTTTGTTCAGCAGTGTCTCCAGCACACGCACCGACAGAACCGAATCGACCGTGTAACTGTTGATCTCGCGAATGCGTTCATTCTCGACCGCGTCGCCGGTAAAGATCACCGGCATACGGTTTTGAGCCAGTTGGGCGATCGTCTCAGGTGTCATAAACTCTTCGTTGGCAAAAATAGCCCGATAGCGTTTGGTCTGGATGGCGCTGAGGAACGCAGCTGGCGTCGAGACCTGCTCAATCTGCTCGTACCCCATCGTCTGCAGCAGGTGCATCAGGATTTTGCTGCTCAACAGCGACTGTCGCGCGATCAAGATCCGATCTCCCGCCGCCGATGTACCCGCTCCTTGCGATGCCGGCGTTGCGGCAGCCGGCTGAGGAGCAGGTTTAGGCGCTGGCTGCGGTGCAGGCTCAGGCTCAGGTTGCGGTGCGGGCTCTGGTGCGGGCTGCGGTGTGGGTGTTTTGGGAACCTCCCGAGGCGCGGTCGGTTCAGAAGGGGCAGCAGTCGGTTGGGGCCGGCTCGGCTGTGGAGTCGGTGCGGATTGTGCAGCAGCGGGGGCAGTACCCTTTGCATCCGGATCATCCGACATCTCGATGTGGGCTTTGTCAAAAAGGAACTTGTTGAGCACATAGAGGAGCTCATTCATCTCGATCGGTTTGGAGACGTACTCGTCCAGCCCTTCGTTGAGGAAGCGTTCACGGTCACCCTTGAGAGCATTGGCGGTCAGGGCCACAACGGGAACATGATCGAGTTCGTTCTCCTTCTCATATTTGAGAATCGCATGGGTCGCTTCAACCCCATCCATTACCGGCATCTGAATGTCCATGAAGATGATGTCGTAGTTGTTGTTTTTGCGCTTTTCGAACGCCTCCTGGCCGTTGTTGGCGACATCGGTGTCGACACCCATGCCCCGCAGGATGTTCTGGATCAACTTCTGGTTGATGCTGTTATCCTCAGCAATCAGCGCCTTGGCAGTAAAGGAGGCTTTGGCGACCGGTGCCGGCCCCTCTTCCTGTACCGGCACAGTCTCAATGTCAAGCTTGACATTGAGAGCTCGAATGAGCTTGGTGGGCGTCATCGGTCGGTAGATGACGCTCTCCTGCTCAATCTGATATCGGTCGGCAATGTTGCGATGCGCAATGTCAGAGATCAGGATCAGCTGCTTGCGATCAAGGCGCTTGAGGGATTCGAGCAGCCCTTGAGATGCGTGTCCGGTATCGACAATCACCAGCGGCGGATTGGATGCATCGAAGGTATTAAGAAGCGCTTCAAATTCGGCTTGTGAGACAAAGGTGCGGGTGCTGGCACCCAGGAAGCCGAGGTAATCGCGCAGGCTGTTCTCCAGTGGTGTGGCGATATCGTTGACATGGTAGATCACTGGTACATCGGCAAATTTGTTCTGGAGAATGTCGCCCGAAACCGGTATGGTCTCCAGCGGGATCGTGAACATAAAGGTACTGCCCTTCCCTTTTTTGCTCTCGACCTCGATGTGACCGCCCATCAACTCAACATACTGCTGAGCGATCGTCAGCCCCAGACCGGTACCGCCGTATTTGCGGGTGGTGTCAACATCGGCCTGAGCAAAGGGCTTAAAGATGTGGGCGACCTGCTGCGGGGTCATACCGATACCGGTATCGGTGACCTTGAACTGGATAAGCTGCTTGTTGCTCTGTTCGCCCACCTTCTGGATGTCGAGACCGACCTCGCCCCCTTTGTTGGTAAATTTCAGAGCGTTGTTGAGGAGATTGATGAGCACCTCCCGGATCTTGGCTTGATCTCCCTTGAGGCGCGGGCTGATGCGCAGATCGATGTTGTAGTTGAGGTCAATCTGTTTTTCCGAAGCGGTCGCTGCGAAGGTTTCAATGGCCGATTCAAATTCGTGGTAGCTCTCGAAATCAACCTCTTCGATCTCGATCTTGTTGCTCTCGATTTTGGAGAGGTCAAGGATGCTGTTGATGATCCCCAGCAGGTTCTGGGAGCTCTTTTCGATGATGTTGATAAACTCCCGCTGCTCGTCGGTAGCATCGGTGGCCTTGAGCAGCTCCGTAAAGCCGATGATGCCGTTCATCGGAGTACGTATCTCGTGTGACATGTTCGCCAGGAAGAGCGACTTGGCCTCGTTGGATTCGATGGCGCGTACCTTATCCTCGCGTGCCGATTCGATCAACTCATCCAAAAACAAATATGCTTGACGAAGCCCGTCGGGCGTATGCAGATCGAGCGATTCGAGGATCCGAAGCTCCTCGTCGGTGTAATCCCCCGACTCTTCGGCGATCACCACACCTTTTTTGATGATCTGCCGCAGGCTGGCAATGTCGGTATAATCGCGTGGCTTGCGTGCCATTCGGGCGGCCAGGATCATGATGATGATCGTCAGCAGGGCCATGCTTCCAAAGATCGCCAAAGCGATCAGAGGAGGCAAGTGTCCTGCGGATGTGCTGGCACCAAGAAGAAAATCGGTGTAGGATTGGTAGGCAAAGTATCCCGATCCAATCAGCAACAGGAATCCCAGTACCAACACAAAATTTTTCAAGCCGGTGTGTGCGTTCATTCGGAGCTCCTTTTACAGTCCAGTCTGATTGATGAGGGTGTCCAGGGCTTTCAGCTGGGCAATAAAACGTTCCATCAGCGATGGCACCTTGTCAAAATCATCGTTGTATTGCAGCTGCTTGAGCGTCTCCGCCAGTGGATCGATGCGCAGGTTGCTCGAAGCCCCTTTGAGCAGGTGGGCCGTGGTCTGGAGGTTGTTGAGCTGCCGCTGCTCGTAGGCTCCGTAGAGAATCGGTATATTCTCTTTGGCCTGCACGATGAAATCCGAGACAAACTCCCGTACCAGCGGTTCAGGCAATCCCAGTTCCTCCGAAGCAACATTGGTACTGAAATCAAACCGAAGAGGCTGGGTCTCAGCCAGCAGTTTGTCCACATCGACATCGGCAGGCGTGATGGCCTCCTCCTTCTGGGACGGCGGAGGGGTCGTCTGGGCTTCGGCGACAGGCTCAGGCTCGGTTGCCGGTTCGGTTGCCGGTGCTGGCTCTACCGCTGCTTCCGGGGCAGTTTCGGCAACCGGGGGCGTTGGAGTGGCCGGCTCAGGGGTGGCCGGCTGAGGAGCGGTCGCTTCTGCCGACGGCGTCTGCGGCGGCGGAGGGGTCTGAGCAGACGGAGTCGATGCCGGCGCCGTCGCGGGTGCAGCTGCACCGCGACCAGAGGGGCGCAGGCTCTGCAACTCTTTGTGCAGATGGCGAACGGTCTGGTAGTAGCTGTCCAGGATCCCCTGTCTGGCCTCGCTCTGAGCGTGCTCCAATCCACGAAGCTGTTCGGCCAGCGGATTGAGCAACAGCAGCTGGGATGCATCCTCCAGCGCAACGATGCGCTCCCGATAGTCGTCGAACTCACGATGATAGAAGAGCGATTCGTTGCGCAGTGCCTCTTCAACATACTGCTCAATAAATCCCACATATTCATCGACCGATATACCTATATAGTCAGCATTTTGCTGATAATCCACCGCAACATCGGTCGCAGGAGGCGTAGCCGCTGAAGGGGTCACCGCAGCAGGAGCAACCGCAGGGGTTTCAGGCGGTATCGATTCCGGAGTGGCAGGGGTGCTGGTCGTCTCCTCCTGGGCCGAGAAGGGTATCTCCAGATCGTCCATATTGATCCGGGGCTCATCCGGCGTCGCCTCGGGTGTCGATGCCTCGTCGAGCAAAAACGACACATCCAGATCGCTGGCATCGTTTCCGGTCGCACCTTTCTCATCGCCAAGATCCAATCCACCAAGATCGGAGAGATCCAGCGACGAATCCGGTGCTGTCTCCGTGTGCGAAGCCGGGGCATCGTCGTCTCCCAGAGCAGCCAGACCCGCACCGGCAGCCGCGCCCGCACCCGCACCCAGCAGATCA
Source organism: uncultured Nitratifractor sp. (assembly GCA_964634965.1). Classification (GTDB taxonomy): domain Bacteria; phylum Campylobacterota; class Campylobacteria; order Campylobacterales; family Sulfurovaceae; genus S017-3. The sequence continues at coordinate 5,187 of CAZWMZ010000071.1, forward strand.
CCGAAATCTCCCAGATCGAGCGTATCCTCCTTGTCCGGCTTGGGCGCTGAGGGGGCAGCCGATTCGTCCGCGATCCCAAAGGTATCCAAATCCCCCAATCCAAGATCCAGCGGTGCATCGGAGGAGTGCTCAGGGCCAGGATGCGGCGGCGCATCCGGCGCATCCGGTTCGAGCAGGTCGAGCATCAGATCGTCCTCGTCCGTCGTTTCGGACGCAGCAGGTTCGGGACGTGCTGCCGCAGGATCGGGCGCAAGCGCTGCGAGAATTTCAGCATCCTGGAGCGCATCGGTAGCGGCGAGGTCGTCGGTGGCAGCTCCGCTCGACTCTCCCAGTCGATAGAGAGTCCCCTCGCCCCACAGCGTGGTCACGGTCTGGCGTGTAAACGGAATCGCTTCCCCTTGAATCAGCACAACCGAGCGTTGATGGTCGATCGCGTTCTGATCCAAAAAGTAATCGGCCAGTCGATAGATTGTGCCTGCGCCGGTCTTCTGGAGGAAAGATTGGTCTGCTGCCACAACAGCATGTTCGGCATTGAGAATAAAGAACATGGAACAACCTTTTTTGACTTTGAGTATACGGTTGCACTGATAATATACTCTTTTAGGTTAAGGTAGCCTAAAAATTCCATTTTTTAATATCAATTTGCTTCAAATGGAACTCTTTTGGACCCGAAGGGCCATTTTTTTGCCGACCAAAGCGGTCAACGTCTCGAGATCAGCGGCACCGATGGCTTCAAAAGTTCCAAAGAAATCCAACAGTTTTTTGACCGTAGCCGGGCCGACACCCTGTTTTTCATACAGAGCGATGCGGGCATCCTGGCGCCGCTTGGTCTGTCGATGAAACGCCAGGGCAAACCGGTGCGCCTCATCGCGCAGACGCTGACACCACTGCAGACGTGGATCGTCCCAGGCGAGAGAGAAGGCACCCGCATCGGCATGGAGCAGGTCGCGCGCCGCACCCCTGGCACGATGTGCTTTGGCGTCGCGCTTCTCCTTGGCGATGGCGACAACATCGAGGTGAACACCCGCCTCTCGCAGCAGCTCAACCGCCAGTCTGCGCAAGGTTTCGCCGCCGTCGATGAGCCAGAGATCGGGTGGAGGATCCTCGGCAAAACGTTTGATGCGCCGGGTCAACATCTCGCGCATCTGACCGTATTCGTCGCGCGCCGTGAGGGTATAGCGGCGGTAGTGCATTTTGCGCCAGCTCCCTTCGTCCCATACCACCATACTCCCGACAGGCGCCTGCCCCATCATGTGCGAGTTATCAAACGCCTCGACGCGCCACGGAGTCCGGCTCAGCTGGAGCAGATCCTGAAGGCGTACTTCGATCGGTTCCCCGGCAGGTTTTGCGCGCTCCAGGAGCGCACGGGCATTGGTGCGTGCAATCTCTATCAACCGTTTTTTGGGACCGCGCCTGGGATGATGGAGCCCAATAGCCCGCCCCAATCGTTTGCGGAGCGTCTGTGTGATCTGTTCCAGTTCCAATGGGGGGAGCGGATCGGCCAGCAGCACTCGTGGAGGCGTCATGGGCAGGTCGGGCGTGTAAAAATCGAGCAGCGCCTGTGTATAGGCGGCCGCAAGCTGATCAGAATCGGGCTGACGAAAAAGCGTGTGCGATGCAGAGATGATCCGCCCATGCCGAACAAACAGCCGCATCACAATGCCCCGTTCCGGCGTCTGCAGGATCGCCAGCACATCGAGATCTTCTGTCGTAGCCAGATCGGTCTCGGAGACGATCTGGATCGCACGTATGGCGTCGAGACGGTCGCGCAGGCGCGCCGCCTCCTCAAAACGCTCCTGCTCGGCCAGACGGTGCATCTGCTCTTCAACAGCATGCAACAGTTGCGTGCGCTCAAGCAGGGCTTTTTCGGCTCGATCAACCATGGCGTGATACTCGGCAGAGCTGACGGCTCCTTCGCACGGAGCAAGGCATTTGCCGATCTGATGAAAGAGGCACGCTTTGCCCCCATGCAGGCCGCTCTTTTTCTGCACCAGCGGAAACAGATCGTAGAGCGCATCGAGCAGGGCCCGACCGCCGCTGGGAAACGGACCGTAATAGCGCACTCCCCTCTTCTGCACCACGCGACGTGTCAGTTCAAAACGCGGAAACGCCTCCGAGCGATCGAGGTAAATATAGGGGTAGGTTTTGTCGTCGCGCAAGAGGATGTTGTAACGGGGTTTGAGCTGCTTGATAAGGGCATTTTCGAGGATCAGAGCGTCGGCTTCGCTGGGGGCGAGGAGGTAGTCGATCCGGGTCGCTTCGTGCAGCATTTTGAGCAGGCGCGCTCCCAGCGAAGGATTGGGGTGAAGCTCGGGGGTAAAACGCCAGTAGCTTCGCACCCGCTTTTTGAGGCTTTTTGCCTTGCCGACATAGAGGAGACGCCCCTGAGCATCCAGGTATTGATAGACCCCGGGGCGATCCGGCAGGCTTTGGAGCTGGTCACGCATCGGGTGCAAAACGGCGGGCGCGGATGATGGCGCGCATCCGCTCAAATCGCTCCCGAATTTTGGGGTGGGTTGATCGATTGTGAAACACACCGTCGGCTCGCTCGGCGTAGCGCGGAACGGTACGGGGTCGCGACCGGGGGCGGGTCGATTGTGCCTGCCGGCTCACAAAGAGGATGACATCGGTCACAGCCGAAGCTCTGCAGTCTGCCTCCAGTCGGATCAAGGTATTCCAGAGATCCCGAAAAAGCGTCCGGTGATACTGCAACTCCATTTTGTACCCCGGATGGCGCAGGGCCAGATGGAGGCGATCGTTGCGCACATAGGCAAAGGCCACCGCCTGCGCAAACCGCGGCGGCAACTGCGCGAGAAAGCGGTGAGAGCATTCGTTCTGCTTCAGGCGACGCAAGGGTGTATCGCTGCGGAGGTTCTGGAGGATGGTTTGAGCGCTTTTCATATCGGAATCATACCATTTTTAAGGTAAGATAACGGGACAATTTCACGGGCACTCTCAACCGAACCCGCGCACAAGGCGTGGCGCCATTTCGAGAAGCTCGATGTACAAAGGTTTGGGGTGAAACGATACGATGTGCTGATCATCGGAGCTGGCATTGCCGGGCTCTATACCGCGATGCATCTGCCCAAAGAGTTGGAGGTGCTCGTCGTCTGCAAGGATGTCCCCTGGGAGTGCAACACCTTTTACGCTCAGGGTGGGATGGTCACCGCACTGCATGATGAGGATGTGCCGGTGCACGTCGCCGATACGCTGCGCGCCGGTGCGTACCACAACCTCGAAGAGGCGGTCGAGATCCTCTCGCGTGAGTCGCTCGAAGTGACACCGGATATCATTGCACGCGGCATGGCGTTTGATCGCAACGAACAGGGCGATCTGCTCTACACCAAAGAGGGAGCCCATTCGGTCAGCCGCGTTCTGCATGCCGGTGGCGATGCGACGGGGCGCTACATGCACTACTTTATGATGGTGCAAAACCGCCACAAACTCCAGCGCAACACCCTCGTATACGACCTGCTGATCGAAGATGGGCACTGCTACGGTGCGCGTGCGATGGTCAACTACAAGCCAACAACGCTGCTGGCCAAACATGTTGTCATCGCCAGCGGTGGGATCGGATCGCTCTATGCATTCAATACCAACTCGCGTACCGTCAGTGCCGACATTCACGGTATCTGCGTCGAAAAAGGGATCGAGTTGGCCGACATGGAGATGATGCAGTTTCACCCCACGGTGTTTGTCCAGACCCCCTACGCACGCAAGCTGCTGCTGACCGAAGCGCTGCGGGGCGAAGGGGCGCACATCGTCGATGAGGATGGCAGGCGATTTTTGTTCGACTACGACGAACGCGGAGAGCTTGCCAGCCGCGACATCGTCTCGCGCAGCATCTTTGACTATCATCGCAAGAGCGGCAAAGAGGCCTATCTGGACTTTTCGATGTTTGAGCCGGAGTGGTTCCATCACCGTTTCCCCAACATCACGCACACCTTTGAGGCACTGGGATACCGTTTTCCCGAAGATCGAGTACCGATCTCGCCGGCATTTCACTACGCCAATGGTGGTATCGCCTGCGATCTGGATACCCGAATTCCCGGCATCGAAGGGCTCTACGTCGTGGGCGAAGCAGCCCGCACCGGCGTCCACGGCGCCAATCGCCTCGCCTCCAATTCGCTGCTGGAGGGGCTCGTCTATGCCCGCCGCGCAGCCCAGACGATCCAGGGCAGCACCTTTGACCCACCGCGGATGCCCGATTTTGACAAAGACTATGACACGCAACTGCACCAGCCCAACGACAAGGCATTCAAACACCGCCTGCGCGAGATGATGTGGAAAAATGTCGGCATCATCCGTACCCGCAAAGGGCTGCACGCTGCACGCAACTTCATTTATGATACCAAAAACCACACCATCGGCCGCCTCCTGGAGTTGCGGCTCAACACCGCCGCGGCGATCGTGGATGCGGCACTGGCTCGCAAAACGTCTCTGGGCGCACACTACATCGAAGAAGGATAACACACCATGCACGATCAACTGCACCTGACCACCACATGGGTCGGCATCGCCTCGCTGATTGTTTTCATCATCGGCTACTACTTTATCGCTACCGAAGACAAATACCACATCAACAAGGCCAAACCGGCACTCTTTATCGGTACCGGTATCTTCATGCTCATCGGGGTCTATTTTGCCCTCAACGGACTGGATGGACACGCGCTCGAGGGCGAAGTGCATCATCTCATCGTCGAGATTGCGCAAATCTTCTTTTTCCTGCTGGTAGCGATGACCTACATCGAAGCGATGATCGATCGCGGGGTCTTTTCGGCCTTGCGTTACAGCCTCGTTTCGCGCGGCTATACCTACAAAAAACTCTTTTGGATCACCGGCGTGCTCGCCTTTTTTATCTCGCCGGTGGCCGACAACCTCACCACAGCATTGATCCTCTCAACCGTACTGCTGACCATCGATAAGGAGAAGACTCATTTTCTCGTCCCCGGTGCGATCAACATCGTCGTAGCGGCCAATGCCGGCGGCGCGTGGAGTCCGTTTGGAGACATTACGACCTTGATGGTCTGGGTATCTGGAAAGGGAGCTTTTACTGAGTTTTTATATCTCTTTCCCGCCTCGATCATTGGCTGGTGGGTGACGGCCTGGCTGCTGAGTCGTGTCGTGCCTGATGGTACACCTCCGTTTCATGCTGATGAGCAGCGGGTCGAGATCGCCGAAGGGGGCAAGGTGATCATGGCACTGTTTGCTCTGACGATCGCCACTGCCGTTTTGTCGCACCAGCTGCTGCACCTGCCGGCCATGTGGGGCATGATGTTTGGCCTCTCGCTGCTTAAGATCTACGTCTATTTTCTCGACAAGAGCCCCTCTCCGACGCGCGTCAATGTGTTTGCCTGGATCGCGCACATCGAAAACGACACGCTGCTCTTCTTCTTTGGGATTCTTGCGGCGGTGGGCGGATTGCACTTTTTGGGATTTTTGGAGTACTTTACTGCGCTGTATGAGCGCATCGGCGCGACCGCAGCCAACGTCGGTGTCGGCTTTCTCTCGGCCATCGTTGACAATGTCCCCGTCATGTCGGCTGTTCTCAAGGCCGATCCGAATATGGGTGTCGGGCTCGATGAGCGGGCACAGTGGATGCTGGTGACGCTTACGGCTGGGATCGGGGGTTCGCTCATCTCGTTTGGGTCGGCTGCCGGTGTAGGGGTCATGGGTAAAATGCACGGCATCTACACCTTCAGCTCACACATCAAGTACGCCTGGACGGTGCTGGTCGGATACATCGTTTCGATCGCGATCTGGTATGTCCAGTTTGAGATCTTACATTTTGGATAAAGGAATTGGATGAAGCATGTTCCCATTTTGGTGTTGGATTTTGGTTCGCAATACACACAGCTGATCGCACGCAAACTGCGTGAAAGCGGCGTCTATACCGAGGTCGTCCCCTACCGCGAAAGCCTGGAGGCGATCCAGGCACGCACCCCCAAAGGGATCATTCTCTCCGGCGGACCTGCATCGGTCTATGCCGAAGAGGCCTACCGCCCCGATGCGGGGATCTGGGATCTGGGGTTGCCAATTTTGGGGATCTGCTATGGGATGCAGCTGATCGTGGATCATTTTGGCGGCGAAGTGGTCGCAGCCGACCACCACGAATATGGCAAAGCCCACCTGAGGATCGAGAGCGAATCGCCCCTCTTTTACGGCATCGCCGATGGCAGCACTGTCTGGATGAGTCACGGCGACCGGGCCGAACGATTGCCCGATGGATTTGACGTGATTGGTACCAGCGAAAACTCTCCCTACGCCGCCATTGCTGACGAGGCGCGCCGCATCTATGCGATCCAGTTTCATGCCGAAGTGCATCATACGGAGCAGGGAAGCGCACTGCTGAAAAATTTTGCCCAGCAGATCGCCGGATGCGACAGCACCTGGAACATGGGCAGTTTTGCCAAAGAGAAGATCGCTGAGATTCGCCAGCAGGTGGGCGAGCGCAAAGTCCTCTGCGGCGTCAGCGGCGGTGTAGACAGCTCCGTCGTAGCAGCGCTCTTGCACGAAGCTCTCCCCAAAGAGCAGCTTGTATGTGTCTTCGTCGATCAAGGCCTCCTGCGCAAAGACGAAGCCCGCCAGGTTCAGGAGATGTTTGCCCTGCTCGACATTCCCCTCATCACGGTCGATGCACGCGAGGAGTTTATGCACGCACTCAAAGGGATCATCGACCCCGAGCGCAAACGGAAAATCATCGGTGAAAAATTT
>CAZWMZ010000072.1:0-2495 GCA_964634965.1 uncultured Nitratifractor sp.
GCTTGGGCTGTGTTTTTTTTGCCCACGAGTCTTTGAGGGTGACGATGCGATTAAAGACCGTCTTGTCCTCGTTCGAGTCGATCGAATCGCGATAGAAATACCCCAGCCGTTCAAACTGAAACCGCTCGTCAATCGGATCGATCACGGCCGAGGGCTCGACCAGAGCATCCGAGACGATGCGGAGCGAATCGGGATTGAGGTCGGCGACCCCTTGCGGATTTTCGACCCCAAACAGTCGATCATACAGGCGCACCTCAACCCGTTTGGCACTTGACGCATCGACCCACTGGATGGCGCTTTTGACCTTGATCCCGCTGCTATCCGAGCCGCTGCGCGAATCGGGATAGTAGCGCGCTTTGATCTCGACGACGGTGCCGGTATCGTCTTTGATCACCTCTTCGCAGGCGATAATGTAGGCGTGTTTGAGTCGGACGGGCTGGTCAGGGGTGAGGCGGTAGTAGCCTTTGGGCGGGTGTTCGGCAAAATCGTCCCGATCGATGTAGATCTCCCCCGAAAACGGAAGCGGCCGCGAGCCGGTTTTGGGGACGTCGTGGGGGTAGTACGACGCATCGATGGTCTCAGAGCCTTCGTAGTTGACGATCGTGACTTTGAGCGGATCGAGGACGCACATGACGCGGGGGACTTTGGGGTTGAGATCGTTGCGGATCGCAAATTCCAGTTGTGCGACATCGACGACGGAGTTGGCCTTGGCCACACCGATCTCTTCGCAAAAATCGAGGATCGATTCGGGGGTGTATCCCCGTCGACGGTACCCGGCGAGTGTGGGCATGCGCGGATCGTCCCAGCCTGAGACGTATTTTCCTTCGACGAGCTCAAGGAGTTTGCGTTTGCTCATGACGGTGTAGCTGATGTTCAGGCGTGCAAACTCGTGTTGATACGGGCGCGGCGGCCCCAGGCGGAGCGTATCGAGAATCCAGTCGTAAACCGGACGGTTGTTTTCAAACTCAAGCGTGCAGATCGAGTGGGTGACCCCTTCGATGTAGTCTGAGAGGCAGTGGGCAAAATCGTACATCGGATAGATCGCCCACGCATCGCCCGCACGATAGTGATGCGCATGACGGATCCGGTAGAGCAGAGGATCGCGCATCTTCATGTTGGGCGAAGCCATGTCGATTTTGGCGCGCAGGACGTGTGCTCCGTCGGGGAACTCCCCTGTACGCATGCGGGCAAAAAGATCGAGATTCTCTTCGACGGAGCGCTCGGCATATTCGCTGCGTCGCCCCGGCTCGGTGACGGTACCGCGGTACAGACGCATCGTCTCCTCATCGAGACTGTCGACGTAGGCTTTGCCCATCCGGATCAGTTCGACGGCGTATTCGTAGAGTTGCTCGAAATAGTCGGAGGTATAATGGACCTGTTCACCCCACTCAAATCCGAGCCACGCGACGGCATCTTTGATCGCTTCGACGTAGCGGGGATCCTCGGTGGTGGGGTTGGTGTCGTCCATGCGCAGATTGCACCGGCCGCCAAACTCTCTGGCCAGGCCGAAATTGAGTGCGATCGATTTGGCATGGCCAATGTGCGGAAAGCCGTTGGGTTCGGGCGGAAAGCGGGTGACGACCTGCTCGTATTTGCCCGAAGCGAGATCCTCCCGCACCTGTTTGCGTAAAAAATTGTCGCGTGTTTGCATGCAGATTCCGTATCAGTTTGATATCGGTGGCGCAGACCACCGTTTGGGATGAGATATTGTAGCAGATGGGGGCTTGGAGCCCAAATCCCAGGACAGCGATGGATCACAGACACCTGGGCTTGCGGTATATCGCTTCGCTGCAAGATCTCTCTTTCAGGTATAGCGCGAACCCTCCAGATAGTTCAATCCCACAAAAGCCGCTACACTCAGCAGCGGCAACGCCAGCACCCACCAATAGAGCTTGCCGCTGCCAACATAGTAGATCAATGCGACCCAGGATGCAACAATCGCAAGCGAGTGGACAACAAAGAGCGGCACAATCGGTCGCATTGTCATCCCCAATGTCGCCATCGAAGCGATATAGATCATCACCCCCGATGCTATGAGGGTTTTGCGCAGTTGACCGTGCCGATAGTAATCCCACCCAATCCAGACAATGGTCAGGACAAGCCACAGTAAGATTTTGCCTCCCATCACCGCTCCTTTTACTCTACAGCAGTCATCGTTCGCAACCTACAGTCTGTCCAGCACGCCGATGCCGAGGAGTTCCAACCCTGTCCGGATCGTCCTTGCGGTCAATGCAGCCAGCTGCAGACGGCTTTGGCGGGTCGGTTCATCGACCTCCTCTTTGAGGATCGGGCTGGTTTCGTAAAACTTCATGAACTGCACCGCAAGCGCGTACAGATAGGTGGTGATGTGGTGCGGCATCGCTTCGGCGGCAGCACCCCGGAGGACATCTTCGTAACGCAACAGCTGCAATGCGAGCGTCCGCTCGATCGGTGTGTCGAGACGAACGGTTCCCTCGGTACTGCCGGTATGTTTGCGCAAAATGGATTGAATACGC
>CAZWMZ010000073.1:0-4700 GCA_964634965.1 uncultured Nitratifractor sp.
ACCCGCCCGTGGCCGAGCATGATTCGCACCATCTGGGGTGATGACGAACGGTACAAAAAGGCCTATTTCGGTGACGCGGTCAAAGAGGGCAAACCGGTCTATTTCTCCGGGGACGGTGCGGTCGTGGATGCCGATGGCTACATCACCATCACCGGTCGGGTCGATGATGTCATCAATGTCAGCGGTCACCGTATGGGTACGGCTGAGATCGAAGCGGCCGTCAAGCGTGACGAAAGTGTCGCCGAAGTCGCCGTGATCGGTCGACCCCACGACATCAAAGGGGAATCAATCTTCATCTACGTCGTCCTCAAAGAGGGGCACATCAACCCCGACATCAAAGCACACATCAACACGCTGCTCTCCTCCGAGATCGGCAACATCGCCCGCGCCGACGACATCGTCGAAGTCCCCGGCCTGCCCAAAACGCGCTCAGGCAAGATCATGCGCCGAATCTTGCGCTCTATCGCCAAAGGAGAGCCGATCACGCAGGATATATCCACCCTCGAAGACCCCTCCATTGTCGCCAAAATCGAGGCAGCCGTCGCAGAAGCTTCGGCCCGCTGATCCTGCAATCGCACCAGGCACCTCTGCAGACGCAGGAGGTGCTCTTTGCGGGTGCGATTCAAATGCGTCGCAACTTCTCCTGGATGCGAGCAAGGCGTAGATTCGAAGCATTCTATTTCAAGATTTGGGTTCAACAATTTTTCCACAATTTTCACTATAATTACTCTATGCATTGCTTGTACAATGCAATCATTTCCATACCAAGGATCTACCGATGAAAAAAATGTTGTTGTCGTTTGTGGTATTGGCATTGGCGTATGCGTATGCGCTCAACCCTCAAACCGCCTCCAAAGAGGAGCTTATGAGCATCAAAGGTATCGGGCCCGTCAAAGCCGCCGCGATCATGAAATATCGCCGCAATCACCGCATTCGCAATCGCGAGGATCTGATGCAGGTCGAGGGGATTGGGCCTGAGATCGCTGACAATGTCTACAGCGATGTCAAGGTGGGCGAAGTGAAGCAGAAAAAGCGGATCTTCAAAAGCAACAAATACGAAGCAAAAAAGGCGGAAAAAAAGGCCAAAAAAGCCAAAAAACGCTCACTGCTCTTTGGCGGGGACAAGGCCAAAGCCAAGGCAGACAAAGCAGAAGCCAAAGCCAAAAAAGCCAAAGAGAAAGCCAAAATCTCCAAGATCGATTTCAAAAAAGCCAAAGCCGACAAAGCCAAAATGAAAAAGGCCGAAGCGAAGCTCAAAAAAGATCGCGCCACGCTCAGAGAGGATCAGGCAGCCCTGCGAAAGGCCCAAAAAGCCAAAGATGCCCGCAAGGTTGCATCGCTCAAGCGCAAGATCGCCAAAGACCAGGCGCGTATCCGCAAAGATCAGGCTCAGGCTCGACCGCTCGCACGCTGATAGTATCTCGGCAGGCGGGCGTCAGCCTCGCCTGTTGACCGCGCACTTAGACGAGAATATGTCCGACAAATTTTGATCCATTGTCGAGGATCAAGCCTCCACGACGAAAGCCCAATCCACACGCCTCATACGCATAGAAAACCCCCGCCTGATAACGTTGTCCTGCTGCATCTGTCGGTAGATCGGTGTAGGCTTGATAGATCATGGCATGCGCATCGTACTCATCATTCCCTTGCGCAATCGTAGAGCCATCAGCCTCCAGGATACGCACGCTGCCCCCTTCGCGACCGTAGATAGGCTTTTGGACCTGTTTCTGGCCTTCTAACGGCTCAAAAGAGCTCTCCAGCAGGAGTGGATGGTTTGGGTAGAGTTCCCAGAGGATCGGCAGGAGTCCTTTGGATTGGAAGAGCAGGGTGTAGGCGGGGTTGAAAAAGATCGCTTTGTGGTGGTGGACGATCTGGGTCAGGAGGGTCGCCAGTTCTCCCGCATGGATGGCGATCTCCTCCCACGGCAGGAGCTTAAACCACAGCTCATACGGCTCGTCCTGATAAAACACCCCCTCGTTTCCATCAAACTCCACTTCGTCCACATACGCAAACTCCGTCGCAAATCCCGCCTCAGTTGCCAGATGCTGGAGGAGGCGTACGGTGTACTCCTCCTCATCGTTATCGCGCACGGAGCTAAAAAGAAACTTCCATCCTTCGTAGAGATCGTCGAAGAGTTCGGTGGACTCTTCCAGTGTGATCAGTCGCTTGAAGTTTGCGACCAGCGCTTCGTAGAGATTGTTGAACTGGCGAGCCTCGTCGAGTCCATTGCGCTGCATCAACGCCCACTGGACAATGGCCGTCTCGAAGAGCGCTGTGGGTGTGTCGGCATTGAACTCCAGCAGTTTGATCGGAGCCCCGTCGATGCCGCCAGCAAGATCAAAACGCCCATAGAGGTGCCAGTGGACATCCTCATCCCAGGAAGCCTTGATAAGCTCAACGAGATTAAAAGGGATGCCGATCTCATGAAAACGATCGTGGTCGATCACGTGTTGTGCTGCTGCGATAAACATATCGTAGAGCTCATTGGCTGCGTCGTAGTAGGCCTGTGCTTGCGCCTCCGTAAGCTCCACCAGCGCATCGGCCACATACGGGGTATGGTCAGGATCGGTATGCCATGTGAAGCCCAGTTTCTCCAGATAAGCACTCTCCAGCGGTGTTACCGCGCGTGTTGCGACCACAATCAGCCTCCGAAAAATCCGCCAGAGCGGCGTGAGGTGCTGCGACGACTCTTGGAGCCAAAGAAGCCGCCTCGTCTGGTCGAAGCGCGTTTGCGGGGCTTATTGAAGCTGCTTTTGGATCGAGAGTAGGTGGAGGGGGATTTGTAGCCCGCTTTGCGATGATTTTGGTAGGCGGGTGAGCCAAAGAGTTTGGATCCGATCCAGGCCCCCATGATCGATCCGGCTGCACTGGCCAGGAGCACCTCACCCAGGCTCATCCCTCCACTCATCTGCGCATTGGGATTAGTAAGGTTTGAGGTGCCGTTGTCGATGCGGGCGGCCTCTTTTTTGATCAGATCATCCATCTCGGCCTGGGTCAGGACGCGCTCTTTGCCGTCGAGTTGTTTGAGGATGATGCGGGTCTCGTCGGAGGGGAACTCCTCTTTGACCTTGTACTTGCCTTTGGCGACCTCTTCGATGACCACAAAGGCACCTTTGGGCTTGGTCTGTTCTTGAGCTGCCGCCTCACTGCCGCTGCTGCAACCGCTCAATCCTGTAGCCAGCAACGCCCCCAGTCCAGTGGTCGCCGCAATCGATGTAAGGGTTCGAATGGGTGTCATAGTATCTGCTCCGTGTGGTGTATTTTGACCGCGATCATAGCCAAAAAGGGTAAATAAAGACAGGGTCAAATCTGTGCTATAATTCCTAAAAACAATGAACTGAAAAAGGATCCTCAATGCATTCGCGTCTGTTAAAACAATTAACCAGTCTCAAGCATCAATATGCTCAAGAAGGGTTCAAAATACTGGGGGTTTTTGGTTCATTTGCCCGAGGTGAGAATGAGCCGAGGAGTGACATCGATGTCCTGTATGAACTTGATCCGACGTTCATGAAGAACCACAAGGGTTTTGCGGCTTTTTCCCGCCTGAACAGCATCAAGGAGGAGATGCGAGATGTCCTGGGTATCGAGGTTGATATTGCAGCAAAAAGTGGCTTAAGCCGGACGGGCAAAAAGTATATCCTGAAGGATTTGCAGCGTGTCTGAGCATGCTGACAACTCCCGACTTGAATTTATCGCCGAGATGATCAGTGATATAGAATACACACTTGAAAAGTACACCCATTTGACTCAGGCACTCGATGATCGTATCGCCAAACATGCTCTTTTGATGTGTCTGTTGCAAATCGGTGAAACCCTCAACAAGATAGAAACACCTGCCTTGAGATCCAGGCTTCCCATCAAAGGCGCGTATGATGTACGCAATTTCATCGCGCATGATTATGAGGGAGTGGACAAAGGATTAATTGATAGTATCTTGCGCTATCAAATACCTGAGCTCAAAGAGATTGTGGACGGTTTGATATAGGGCATCTCTAAAATACGAATAAATACTCTACCGCACCCGCACCATTCGAGTACGCCCCAGGCGTATAATGCGCGATGGTTGGCTGTTGGCAGGTGTAAGGGGGTCGATCACAGTGTCGGCCTGGGTGCGTGCCCAGGCTTCGTCGTAGGGGTGGCCGCTGCGATTGGCGGAGGTGGTGTAGGCCCAGCCGAGTCGGGCGATGAGATCGTGGTGGGTGCCTTTGGGGATGATGCGCCATGAGCGGCCATCGGGGAGGATAAAGGTGGTGCGCCTGGCGCGACGAATGCGCCTGGCATGGAGGGCAGGAACTCGGGTGCGAGCGACAAGCGCGCGCAGGGAGGGCAGGGCGATGATGTAGTGCTTGTGGGGCGGCCGAGCTTTGATCGTATCGAGACGCGCGGCGTTTTGAGAGACGAAACCGATCGTGGTATCGGTGGCCGTCAGGTAGACGCGCGGATCGATCACGTCAGATAATCCTGAAGTGCTTTGGGCTCGAGGGTGTTGTTGTTGGCGGCAAGCTCGCGAATCGCCATGGCGGTTGCGCGCGCAGCGGCAACAGTGGTGAAGTAGGGAACACGGTTGGCCAGAACCGACTGACGGATGATGCGGGCATCGCTTTTGGCTGCTTTGTTGTCGGAGGTGTTGATCGCCAGTGCGATTTCTTGGTTGCGGATCATGTCGTCGATGTTGGGACGGCCTTCGCTGATCTTGAGCA
>CAZWMZ010000074.1:0-6079 GCA_964634965.1 uncultured Nitratifractor sp.
GGCATCTTCGATCAAGACACCAAATTTGCGAGAGACCTCCGCCGTGGGGTCGGCACCAATGGTGAGCTTAAGACCTTTGAGCAGCGGTTCGGTCTCAACGAAGCGCTTGTGGCTGAATTTGGTATCGGTCGAGACGGCAAGCACTTCGCATCCGAGCTCATCGTGGATGGTGGCAAGCTCAGCATTCATCGCTGCGATCTCGGTCGGGCATACAAACGTAAAGTCCGCAGGGTAGAAGCAGACAACTGTCCATTTACCTTTGTAATCTTCACTGCTGACGGTGGTATAGTGACCGGTTGCAGCATCGTATGCGTCCATTTTAAATTCGGGCATTGGCTTGAGCACCAAAACGCCTGCCTGGGTATTTTCCATTGTGTGATCCTTTTGACTTGTTGTAGGTTGAGGTTGTGCTTTGCTTCACGATGAAGCAAAGATAGCGAAAGGATAACCTAAATAATAATTTTTGTCAAGTAGTATATATTGTTTTTTATCGAATGACGAATGGCTGTTACGTTCTGAAACTGTTTTACAGTATAATGGTTCTTACTTAATCCCACACGAACAAGGAGTGCAACCATGTCGCGACACGAAACCACGGAGGCCAAGACGATCGATCAGCGCATTGAGCGTATCTACCGTATGGCCAAAGGACACTTCGGCGAGGTACGTTTCGTCGGCATCAAACGCCACGCCAAGATTGGCTGGGTCGCCAAGATTCAGTTCGATGAGTTCGAATCACTCGCTGCCGAAGGAGAAGACGCCATCGATGCACTCAAAAAGCTCCGTAAACGGCTGCGCAAGATCATCGACCGATACAATATGGTCTGATACGAAGGGGGTAGGGCCTGAATGAAAAAAAACATTGTTTTGATTGGATTTATGGGAGTGGGCAAGGGTTCGACAGCTCGCGCGTTTGCCCGGCAGTATGGGGTATACAACATCGACACCGATGATCTGATCGAATCGAAAGAGAATCGAGAGATCAAAAAGATCTTTGCCCGGCAGGGGGAGGCCTATTTTCGTGCGCTTGAGCAGGAGACGGCCGACTGGATCGAGCAGCATGTAACGGGTACACTGATCAGCTGTGGCGGCGGATTTTATCAGGTGAATAATCTGCACAAACTCGGCACCGTCGTACTGCTCGATGCATCGTTTGAATGGATCCATGATCGGTTGCGTCGTGCCAAAAATGCCGAAGCCAAACTGGCAAAACGTCCCCTCTTTTCCGACCCAAAACGGGCCAAAAAGCTCTACAAAGAGCGCGAAAAAGCCTACAAAAAAGTCGCCGATGTCGTCATCAATGTCGAACAGAAAACACTCGAGGAGGTGTGCAAAGCGATCGCAAAAAAGTGCGGGGTCTAATCGCATCCTTACGGACATTTGATTATAATACCACACCCCAAAAATCATCGAGGCCCCATGCAAGGATTTGAAGCCTATCTGCGCGAAAACCTGCCTGCAGTTGAGACCTTTCATCCCCATTACAATGCTGCTATGGCCGACATGCTTCTTGCCGGCGGCAAGCGCTTTCGTCCCATGCTGCTGCTGCGCATCGTCGAAGCGTACGCGCCTCTGATGGTCGAATCGGCCTATGCGCCCGCGCTGGCACTGGAGATGTTCCACACCTATTCGCTCATCCACGACGATCTGCCCAGCATGGACGATGCTCCGCTGCGCCGAGGGCATCCGACGCTGCATACGACCTACGATATCCCTACGGCGATTCTCGCGGGGGATGCGCTGAATACCCACGCTTTTTTGCTGATCGCTCGCTCGGCTTTTCGTCCCGATGTGCGCATCAAGCTGGTCGAGATCCTTGCACGCAATGGCGGCGTAGAGGGGATGGTGCTCGGTCAGGCGATCGATCTGCATTTCGAAAACAGCCCGTTGACGATCGAACAGGTGCGCGACCTGCACCGTAACAAAACCGCCAAACTCATCGCCGCGAGTCTCCTGATGGGAGCCGTGATCGTCGATCTGGATCGCACCACGCAGGAGGCGCTCTATGCGTTTGGGATCGATCTGGGGCTGCTCTTTCAGATCCAGGATGACATCATCGACGAGACCCAAAGCGATGCCGAAGCGGGCAAAACCACCGGCAACGATGGCGACAAAAACAGCTTTGTTACATTGCTGGGACTGGAGCAGGCCGTCGCCGAAGCCGATGCGCTTTCGGCCGATCTCTCTCGCCGTTTTGAGGCGTTTGATCCTGCCCTTCAAGCTGCGCTGCGCCCATTGATGGAGCAGTATCTGACCCGCCACCAATCTCACTAAACCAAGGAAATTTTTCATGTCCAAAAGCCCCAACAATGCTCTGCGTAAATCGATGGCCGATACGATCCGCTTCCTTGCTGCCGATATGGTTCAGCAGGCACGCTCCGGCCACCCTGGTGCCCCGATGGGGCTGGCCGATATCGCCGTGGTCTTGAGCGAGCATCTGCGTCACAATCCGGCCAATCCTCAGTGGCTCGGACGGGATCGTTTGGTCTTTTCGGGCGGACACGGGACGGGACTGATCTACAGCCTGCTGCATCTGTGGGGCTACGACGTGAGCCTGGAGGATCTCAAGCAGTTTCGCCAGCTCGATTCGAAAACCCCCGGTCACCCCGAATACGGCCACACTCCGGGTGTAGAGATCACCACCGGCCCACTCGGACAGGGGATCGCCAATGCTGTGGGTTTTGCGATGGCTGCAGCCTACACCGCCCATGTTGTCAACTCCGATACCTGCAAACTGATCGACCACAAAACCTACTGTCTTGTGGGTGATGGCGATCTGCAGGAGGGGATCAGCTACGAAGCATGCGCGCTCGCAGGCCATCTGAAACTCAAAGATCTCATCGTCATCTACGACAGCAACCGTATCACCATCGAGGGGGATACCTCCGTCGCATGGAGCGAGGATGTTGGCAAACGGTTTGAGGCACAGGGTTGGAGCGTTCTCGAGATCGATGGACACGACTACGATGCGATTGATGCAGCCCTCCATCAGGCCAAAAACGCTGACAAACCTACCCTCATCGTCGCACACACCACCATCGGCAAAGGTGCCGTCGGACTCGAGGGGAGCCATGAGACCCACGGTGCGCCGCTGGGTGAAGAGACGATCCGTGCTTCCAAAAAAGCAGCCGGCTTTCCCGAAGAGGAGACCTTCTATATCCCGGAGGATGTACTCTTTGCCTTTCGTTGTGCGCTGGAGCAGGGCGACCTGAACGAACGTGAATGGAACCACCTCTACAAGCAAGCCCCCCTCGCCGAACAAAACGCCGCGCTCGATCGTCTGCTCGATCCCGATCTCTCGGCCATTGCCTGGCCCGATTTTTCGCGTGAACCTCAGATGGCCACCCGTGACAGCAACGGTCAGATCCTCAACGCCATCGCCAAAGCCCTGCCTGGGTTTGTCGGCGGCTCGGCCGATCTGGCTCCGTCGAACAAAACCACCCTCAAGGATTTTGGCGATTTCCCCCACGGCAAAAACATCCATTTTGGTATTCGCGAACACGCCATGGCGGCCATCACAAACGCCATGGCGCTCTACGGTACACTCAAGCCTTTTAATGCAACCTTCTTTGTCTTTAGCGACTACCAAAAGCCTGCTGCCCGCATCGCGGCTTTGACAAAAATTCAAAACTTCTTTGTTTGGACGCATGACAGCATCGGCGTAGGCGAAGATGGCCCGACGCATGAGCCGATCGAGCAGATCAGCCAGTTTCGGGCGATGCCAGGCTTTTACCTCTGGCGTCCGGCCGATGCGACCGAAAACGTCGAGGCGTGGAAAACGGCTCTGAGTATCCAGGCACCGCATGGGTTTGTTCTCAGTCGCCAAAAGCTCAAGACTCTTAAGCCCACCCGCGATTTTGGCGAGCCCTCACGCGGCGCCTATATCGTCAAAAAGCGCGAAAATGCCACCCTCACCATCATGGCCAGCGGCTCAGAACTGATGCCCAGTCTGCAGGCAGGCTGCTTCCTTGAAGAGATGGGAATCCGCGCCAACATCGTCTCGGTACCCTGCTTTGATCTGTTTGATGAACAAGACGCAGCGTACAAAACCGCCGTTATCGACCCCTCTACCAAAGTCCTCGCCGTCGAAGCTGCACGTGGACTGGAGTACTACAAATACGCCGACGAGGTGATGGGTATGGAGACCTTTGGCGCCAGCGCCCCTGCTAACGAACTCTTCAAACGCTACGGCTTTACCATCAAAGGGATCAAAGCTCGTGCAGCTGCACTCATGGGGATCGAGAATAAACCCGTCACCATCGAGAAGCTTGGGGAGGCGTAACGCGCAACATGACATCGCCCAAGCCATGACGCCTGGGCAACTTCCTGCCTCTTTCGCATACCCCCACCGCCTGCAGGTGTGACCACGTCACACGTCCACTCTCGGTTTAATTTGCCTGGCAGTTTCAATTGTGAATGTTGGATTTGCGTATATTTTGCTTATCCCATTAAACAAAAATAGCCCCAATATACTTACTGGAATGTAAAACCCAAATCCCGAAATAGAAATTCACGACACTACGCCATCATTGCATCCAGGGGCTTCGCTTAAAATCATCGCTACACCTGCGGGTGCGACTCGAGTTTGATACAAAACCCTTGAAAACGAGCATAGAGTAGATTCGAAGAATTCTATTTCGGGATTTGGGTAAAAGTCAATACAAAAACCCGAACAGCCACAATGGGATACGGTTGGGGTGGTCGCTGATGAGGGTGTCGACGACACGGTAGCCGTTGTGGCGTAGGTCGTAGATCTCTTCGGCACCGTTTTCGGGTGTGTTGAGCTGAAAAAAGATCTTCTCCTGTGCGACGAAAATGCCATCTTTGGTGCTTTTGACCTCTTCGACGGCGCTGAGCTGGTTGATGAAAAAGGTCTCACGCAGGGTCGCGGCGGCGGCTTTGGGGTTGTAAAAAGCCAGCAGAGAGGTGTTGTTGAGGTAGATGCGGGCGGGTTTGGCCTTTTGTTTGGCGTCTTTGTCGTAGAGCGCGGCGAGTTTGAGCAGGCCGGCCTCTTCCATGTAACGCAGATAGTCGTAGAGCTTGACACGGCTCACTTCGGCAGATTCGGCGATGCGCGTGAGATTGACCCTGCCGCCATCGTACTGGCTGAGCACCTCCAGCACCCGTCGCATTTTGTAGGTGTATTTTTGCTCGATGACACCGGTACTGACCAGATCGATATCGAGTGTGGTGTTGACCGAATCGAGAATCGTGCGGATGTAGCCCGTCTGAGGATGGGTGTGCGCCGGATAGTAGCCACGTCGAAGATAGAGACGGATGCTTTTGGCAATGTCGAAATGTTCAGAGAGCTCTTTGGCGATGAGCGAGTGGTCGCTCAAGATCTCGGCAAGCGTAAAGTGGGGCAGCGCCTCTTCGCGTCCGATCGAGAGAAATTCACGCAGACTCATGCCGCCAATGCGGTGCAGCGTCAGACGCGCTCCGAATTTGCCGACCGGCATGCCTGCGCTCCCGGCAAAAAGTATCTGCATGCCGATAACATTGTCGTAGATCGATTTGAGCATGGTCAAAAAGTGGGGATGCCGATGGATCTCGTCGATCATCAGATAGCGTACCCCCTGACGATAGAGATCGTCCGCCAGCTCAACCAGATCGATGTTGGCCAGATAGGGGTAGTCCAGCGTCAGGTAGAGCACTCGATCGGCATCGTACTCTTCGCGCAGGGCATGGGTGCGCTGAAGCAGCAGGGTGGTTTTGCCCATGCCGCTGGCGCCCATCAGTCCCACCAGCCGATCGTTGGTGGTCAGCGCCGGATAGACAAAGCGATAAAACTGGGTCGGAACCCGTGCTAACAGCTCCTCTTCGTATCGTTTCAGTCTCTCCAGCATTTTTCACCCTTTGTAAAGCAGTGTGAACATTTTGGGTGTATGATAGCGTAAATTGCATTAGGGCATCTCTAAACAGAGATCACACCCAAACAAACGAAAGCTTTTGTCTGGGCAAGGCAGACCCAAAGCACGCCTTTAACAGGATCCGGCCAAAGCCAAGTCAAAAAGGTCTAATGCAGTCCAGGCAAAAGATCCTGATGTGTCAAAAAGATGCATTCAAGCGAGGCAACAGG
>CAZWMZ010000075.1:0-1989 GCA_964634965.1 uncultured Nitratifractor sp.
CAGCTGGCCGAGATGGAGATCGCCATCATGGACACCCCCGATGGAACGGTCTGGGAAAAGGTCTATGCGTAACGGTGCAGCAGAACAGATCTGTCTAAACCGCACCGATCCTTTCGCAGAAGGTAGCGCCCATGTACGATAACGAACTGGCAATTCTGACGATCAATCTGCTCCTGCTCTGGTTTGCGTACGGCTGGCTCTTTCCCCGCCTCGAGGCCTTTGACCTCAAACGTCTCTCGCGCTACGATCTGATCGTCTCGCTCACCTCTCTTGCGGCTGCGGCGGTGCTCTTTTATGGTTCGGGGGTGGTCTTTGGTTTTGGATGGTTCGAGACCAACTGGTTTTGGTTTGCGCTGTTAAGCTATGCGGTGCTGGAGATCCCTTTTGGTCTGTGGTACATGCAACGGCACGATCTGTGGTAGAGCCACTTCGCCCAAAGCCCGCAACAGAATATCTCCAGACTGCACACCCTCATCGTACCCAGAGGGCTTCGCATCAAACCA
This sequence comes from uncultured Nitratifractor sp., assembly GCA_964634965.1. Classification (GTDB taxonomy): domain Bacteria; phylum Campylobacterota; class Campylobacteria; order Campylobacterales; family Sulfurovaceae; genus S017-3. Next base: position 504 of record CAZWMZ010000075.1, read on the forward strand.
TCGCCCAGACAGCGGACGTTTTACGCACACCTCTTGAACACCAGCGTGGCACATATCCGAAGCGCTCTCTTTCGGGATTTGAGCTTTGCAATCTCCCTCTTACTCCCCTTACAGTACAATAACCCCAACGTACCTCTATGGCACCTCTAATTTTTTTGTGGAAAACTCATGGATCCAACGCGCGTAGAACTGCTCGCTCCGGCGGGCAACCTCGACAAACTCAAGATCGCTTTTGCTTACGGTGCCGATGCGGTCTACGGCGGCACGAGCAGCTTTTCGCTGCGCAACCGTTCGGGCAAAGAGTTTGACGAGGCGAGCTTCGCTGAGGGAATCGCCTATGCTCATGCACAAAACAAACAGGTCTACTGCACCGTCAACAGCTTCCCCTTCAATGCCCAATTGGGCTCGTATGAGCGCCACCTCTCCCAAATGGCCGAACTCAAGCCTGACGCTTTTATCGTCGCCTCACCAGGGGTGGTACGCCTGGCACGCACGATCGCGCCCGATATTCCCATCCACCTCTCGACACAGGCCAATGTAATGAATGTCTACGATGCGCAGGTCTATTATGAGATGGGGGTGCGCCGCATCATCGCTGCACGCGAAATCAGTCTGAGCGATCTCGAAGCGATCAAAACGGCGCTGCCTGATCTGGAGCTGGAGGTGTTTGTTCACGGTGCGATGTGTTTTGCCTACAGCGGACGGTGCCTCATCTCGGCACTGCAGACCGGACGGGTGCCCAACCGTGGCAGCTGCGCCAACGACTGCCGTTTCCCCTATGAGATCTATGCGCACAACAGCGAAACGGGCACGACGTTTCGTCTCGAAGAGAACGGTGTGGGCACCTACATCATGAACGCCAAAGACCTCAATCTCGCTTCACATCTCGATACGATCCTGCGCAGCGGCGTGGTCGATTCGCTCAAGATCGAGGGGCGCACCAAATCGCCTTACTACGTCGGAGTGGTCACGCGTGCCTACCGTAACGCCGTCGATGATTATTATGCCGAAGTGTTCGACCCCGATCGGTATCAAGCGGAACTAGAGACGACCCAAAATCGTGGGTTTACCGATGCCTATCTCATCTCGCGCCCGTTTGAGCGGCACGACACGCAGTCGCTGGAGTTTACGATCCGGGACGGCACCCACCAGGTCGCGGGGCTTGTCAACGAAGCAGGCGATGCGTGGCTTTGCAAGGACAAAACCTGCCTCGGCGATCGGGTCGAGATCGTCCTGCCCGTTGGCGCGACGATCGAACCGGTTGACAATGAGCAGGGAACCGTGACGTTTGAGGCTGGAAAGTGGTGGCTGGAGGTGCGTAGCCTTCGTACCCGTGAGGGTCAGGAGCTCGCCTGCATCCACAGCGGCGATCTTCGTGCTATAATGTTGCCGACACAACTGCCCGGCTACACGATCCTGCGACGCGACATGCGCGAAGCCCGAGCCAACAAAGGACTCCGTCCCGATCCATCCGGGCACCAACGCA
>CAZWMZ010000076.1:0-4391 GCA_964634965.1 uncultured Nitratifractor sp.
GGCAAAGATGTCATCAGCTTCTCTGCAGGTGAGCCCGACTTTGATACGCCCGAACCCATCAAACAAGCAGCGATCGCTGCTATCGAAGAGGGATTCACCAAATACACAGCCGTAGCCGGGATCCCTGAACTGTTGCGGGCGATCCAGTCCAAACTTCGCCGCGACAACGGCCTGGAATATACCACCGATCAGATCATCGCCAGCAACGGCGCCAAGCAGTCGCTGTTCAATCTCACGCAAGCGCTCATCGATGATGGAGATGAAGTAATCATTCCGGCACCCTACTGGGTCACCTACCCGGAGCTGATCAAATACGCCGGCGGCACACCGGTCATTGTCGATACCGAGGAGCGCAATGGTTTTAAAATCTCTGCGGCACAGCTCGAAAAAGCGATCACCGATCGCACCAAAATGCTGATCCTCACCTCTCCCTCCAACCCGACCGGATCGGTCTACTCGCGTGCCGAGCTTGAAGCGCTCTCTGCTGTACTCAAAGGTACCAAAATCATCGTCGTCAGCGATGAAATGTATGAGAAACTGGTCTTTGACGGTACCGAATTTGTCTCCGTTGCTTCGATCAACGACGACATGTATCGACGCACCATTACCGTCAACGGTTTGAGTAAATCGGTCGCCATGACGGGATGGCGTTTTGGCTATCTCGCCTGTGCCAGCAAAGAGCTGGTTGACAAAATGAACTCGCTCCAGTCCCAAAGCACCTCCAACATCAACTCCATCACTCAAAAAGCTGCCATTCCCGCTCTGCTGGGTGAGGTCGATGATGCGATCGAGCAGATGCGGCAGGCCTTTGAGTCGCGGGCGCACGAAGCCTATGAACAGATCAATGCGATCGAAGGTTTGAGTGTTGTACGGCCCAGGGGCGCTTTTTATCTGTTTGTCAACCACAAAGATCTCAGCGGCGATTCGATGCAGTTTGCCCAGGATCTGCTCGAGCAGTACGGTGTCGCCATCGTACCAGGCTTGGCATTTGGGGCCGAAGGGTATTTCCGCTTTTCGTTTGCGACCGACATCGTCACCATCCGCGAGGGGATTCGCCGCATCGAAAAGTTTGCCAAAACACTCCGGAGATAGAGCATGAAAGCCCTGATGCGCCTGGCAGGATTGCTCCTCATCCTCTATGCACTGGCTGCTGGGTATCTCTATGTCAAACAACGCGACCTGCTCTTCGTGCGCGATGCGCAGCCAGCACCCCTTGCGGGCTTTTGGCTGCATGATCACAACGCATCGGATGCCTGGATCGACCGGCTCAACCCCGGCCATTCGGCTGCGCTGATCTATTTTCCCGGCAACACCACCAGCGACTGGGACGATCCCAGGCGACTGGCGCGCGTGCTGCCGCATCACACCATCTACTTTATGCGTTATCGCGGCTTTGCCAACAGTCCGGGTGCGCCGTCACAGCGTCTGCTCTACGCCGATGCCCTCGCACTCTACAACGCCGTACGCACACAGCACGAATCGATCGACATCGCCGGACGCAGTCTGGGCAGCAGTATGGCGGTTTATCTTGCTGCCAAACGTACCGCTCGCAAGCTCCTCCTTGTAACACCTTTTGACAGCATCGCTCTTGCCGCCGCCAAAGCCTACCCCTGGCTACCGGTAACATACCTGCTCAAAGATCCATTCCCCAGCCGCATCTACGCACCACACGTCTCAGAACCGACGCGCATCATCCTGGCACAAAACGACCAAAAAGTCCCCTACCAGAGCAGCAAAAGCCTGATTGATCTTTTCCCGGACCCTCCCGAAGTGATCGCACTCAGGGGCGTCAGCCACAGCGGCATTGTCCGTCATCCGCTCTACCTCAAAACCATCGCTGAATTTTTGGAGCGTTGATACAGGGTTGTGAGTGTAATCTCTTTTTTGAGATGCCCTTCAGCTGATCCAGTTGCGAACCGCTTCGGAGAAAAAGTAGCTTACCAGACCCACCACAACACCCCAGAGAATCGAAGCAGGAACATTCAACAGCGTAAACTTTCGGATGTCATATTTGGTCAATCCCATGACAATGGGCACGAGGGTTTTGACGCCGTAAACATACTTTTGGAGAAAAACGACCAGCCAGCCGTATCGACGCATGAGCAGGTTGGTGTAGGCGATCTTGCGCTTATGTTTTGCGAGATACTTCTGGACCTCTTTTTTGTTGGTTTGAGCAAGATAGAAAAGCACGTTGTCGCCGATGAAGTTGGCCACGGTCGCGATCACGATCGAGAGGGTGATGTCCATTTTGCCCATCGACGAGAGGATGCCCGCACCGATGAGCCCGAGCATACCGCCCCCAAATGAATACCAGGCCAAAATAAGATAACCGTACGTTGAAAGGGATGTTAAAATATCGTCCAAACTCTACCTGCCTCAATCCTGACCAAAACTGTACTTGATTCCGACCGACGCCTTGAGCGTGTTTTCGCTCGAGAAGGTCCGGTGATCCACCACCTCGCCGATGACCGATGTATCGCCACGCAGCTGATACTCTATGCCGCCGCCAACGGTACCGAAAAAATGGTCCGATGTCTCTACGACAGCATTGTCGGAGAAAAATTGTATCCCAAGTCCGGCTTTGAGATAGGGGGTCCAGTTGGAGAGATTTTCCATATACCACAGCGCGTTGCTCCCAAAACTGAGCGTATGGTCGCGCTGCGGGTCGTTCAGCTGAGCATAGTGGATAGCAAACTGCAACGCATCGAGACTCAGCGACCGATCGTCTCCACTGAGATTGCGGTTGATCATCAGACCAAATGATTTGCCGGCATAGAGCGAATTTGCATCGGCAGAGACGATAGCATATCCAAGATCAAACGCGACAGCATTGTCGTACAGATCGTGATCTGCCGCCCGGAGCGATACAGGCACTATCCCAAAAAACAGAGCAGACAACACGAGGACAATTTGACGCATCACTTATCCTTTTTTGTTGAACTTTTCCGCAGTATACCACAGTTTCTATTAATTTAATAGTAAAAAATATAATTAACCCATGACGTTCGAATTTGGGGGGAGATATGCTACAATCATGCTTATCGATCTTTTCAAGGAGAGACCCCATGGGAAGCACCCCCGCAAAGCGCACTCTGATCATCGGCGCCGGTGGCGTCGGCAATGTCGTCGCGTTTAAGTGTGCGATGAATGCCGAGACATTTGGCCACATTACACTGGCCAGCCGCACCCGAAGCAAGTGCGACACCATCGCCCGCAATGTCGAAGCCAAAACCGGCGTACGCATTGCCACAGCCGAGGTGGATGCTGACGACGTCGAAGCGCTCATCGAACTCATACGTACCCTCAAGGTCGATCTCGTCATCCATGTCGCCCTGCCCTATCAGGATTTGAGCATCATGGATGCCTGCATTGCGACGCACACGCACTACCTCGATACTGCCAACTACGAACACCCCGATGAAGCCAAATTTGAGTATCGCCAACAGTGGGAGCGCGACCAGGCCTTTCGTGAGGCCGGTATCATGGGATTGCTGGGGAGTGGATTTGATCCAGGGGTGACCAATGTGTTTGTTGCGTATGCGCAAAAGCACTACCTCGATACGATCGAGACGATCGACATACTCGACTGCAATGCCGGCGATCACGGCTACCCTTTTGCTACCAACTTCAACCCCGAGATCAATCTGCGCGAAGTGAGCGCCAAAGGTCGCTACTGGGAACACGGAGAGTGGATCGAAACCGAACCGATGGCAATCAAACAGATATGGGACTACCCTGAAATTGGACCCAGAGAGAGCTATCTGCTCTACCACGAAGAGATGGAATCGCTGGTAAAAAATATCAAAGGTCTCAAGCGCATCCGCTTTTTTATGACGTTTGGTGAAAGCTACCTGATGCATATGAAGGCACTCGAAAATGTCGGTATGCTCGGCATCGAGCCGGTCGAACACAACGGCCAGCAGATGGTGCCTATCGAGTTTCTCAAAACTCTCCTGCCCGATCCGGCGACACTCGGGCCGCGCACCAAGGGCAAAACCAACATCGGCATCGTCGCTCACGGCACCAAAGCGGGCAAAAAACGGACCATCTACATCTATCAGGTCAGCGATCATGAGCAGTGTTACGAAGAGGTCATGAGCCAGGCTGTCAGTTACACCACCGGTGTACCGGCGATGATCGGAGCAAAACTGATGCTTGAGAAACGATGGTACCAGGAGGGAGTTCACAACCTGGAGGAGTTTGATCCCGATCCGTTCATGGAGGAGCTTGCACGTCAGGGGCTGCCATGGAGGGTCATGGAACTCGAGCGTCCCGATGCATTGACACGGGAGTAAAGTGATGGTATACTATTGCAAAAACAAATCCATCTCATAAGGTGCGTTAATGAAAAAATGGTACTTTTTCCTGATCGGGGTGCCGCTGATAAGCGG
>CAZWMZ010000077.1:0-1933 GCA_964634965.1 uncultured Nitratifractor sp.
CCGGCTGTACCGTCCGATCTGGCTCCGCCGGAGCAGATGATTTTGACCTCTGCCAAAGAAAACACCAATGTGGATTATCTCTTTTCGCTCATCGCGCGCAAGGTGCTCCTATGAACAGTGAAACCTCCCAAATCATCCTCGATGCTATCCTGAAGAAGCGCATTTTTGACTATATCCTTTTTGACAAGGCATTTCGGTACCTCGATGGTTCGTCGGGCATCGTGCGTTATCTGGGTGCCCTGCCCAAAGAGGGCGACAGCCTGATCGACTACTTTCCGGAGATCGTTGGCGGCGAGGATGAGATCCTGGCGGTTTTCGAGAAGCACTACTCGACGTTTGAAATCAAGACGATTCAAAAAAACAACTATTATGTCGATTGTTCGGTAGAGTATTACGATGATACGGCTGCGATTTTGTTGCTGTTCAATGCGACGGAGATGTCATCCACGCGTCAGGAGCTGATGCAAAACCACAACGAAGTATCGCTGTTGCTGAATATGTTGCAGCACATCATTGACAGCCAGAACGCTCTGCTCTTTGCGGTCGATCGCGATGAGAACATCAAATTTGTCAACAGGCGTTTTCGGGAGTATTTTGGGATGCGCGATCCCGAACTCTATCGCCATGTCAATACCAGCTTCAACAGTTACGCCGAACTGGCCCAATACCTTGACGATCGAGAGGAGCCGCTCACGATCAGTGAAGAGACGTTTATGATCCAGAGTGCCAATGTCGAATCGGTCTATACGCTCTTTACGCTCACCAAAGTGACGACCATCTTCAACGAAAATCAAAACCTGCTCCAGAAGGTCCAGATCGATACGCTCACGGGCGTGTATCGCAAAAAAGTTTTCGAAGAGCGCCTGGGTGAGATCATGCGTGCAGGCGCATCGTTTGCGGTGGCAGTAGCCGATCTGGACAACTTCAAACAGATCAACGACACCTATGGTCACCCTGCCGGAGATGAGATCCTGCGTCAGTTTGCGGCGATGATGCGCGAAGAGATGAAGGGAGATGAGCTGGTTGCGCGCTGGGGAGGTGAAGAGTTTTTGATGTTGATTGTGTGTCAGGTAAAATCGGAAGCCTTTGACCGCCTCGAACGGATGTGCCGCCGGGTAGCAGCGCATGATTTTGGGATCGGTACGCGTGTGACGGTGAGCATGGGGGCTGCCTGGTGCAGCGGGTGCCCCTGCGAGACAACCGATACGCTCTTCCGACGCGCCGATCATGCGCTGTATGAGGCCAAAAACAACGGAAAAAACCAAGTGATTTTTGCTCCCGTTAGAGACTGCGAGACGATGTGCAGCTGAGCAAGCCGTATGACCAAATCCCAAAAAGCTCTCATCCGACAGACCACCATCTGGAGCCGGCTCAATGCCGGTGAGACGGTCAATGTCAAAGCGCTGGCCGAGGAGTTTGGCGTTGGGGTGCGCACGATCCAAAAGGATATGAATGAGCGCCTGACGCAAACCTACGATATCGTCGATCTGGGTGGCGGCAACTACCGTTTCCCCGAAGGCTATCGTTTTTTGGGGACAGAGGACGAAGAGGCCAAGATCGCCGTCTCACTGATGAAAAGCCTCCAGCACAGTGCGATACCGGAGCTGGACGATCTGGTCGAGCAGGCTCTCCCCTCGGGGAGCAACTGCGAATCGATGTTTCTGTTCGATGTGGGGTTTGAACCCATTGGCGATATCGGACTGCTCAAAGTACTCATCCAGGCGATTCGGTGGAAGGTAGGCGTGGAGTTTACCTACACACCCGACCTCGACAAGCCCGAGACGATCGAGAAAGCCGCCGATCCCTACCGCATCGCCAACTACGAGCGCATCTGGTACCTGATCGCCTACGATGCAGCAGACGAGCGCCTGCGCGCCTTTCGCCTGAGCCGCATCTCCCGCCTGCGCACCCTCTACGAAAACTTCATCGGCAA
>CAZWMZ010000078.1:0-3992 GCA_964634965.1 uncultured Nitratifractor sp.
ACGACCAAGCCGGTCATTGGTGTGCCCATGGCCAGCGGTGAACTGCGCGGCGAAGATGCACTGCTAAGTACCGTGATGATGCCTGCAGGCATGCCCGTAGGCACCGTCGCCATTGGCAAAGCCGGTGCGGTCAATGCAGCCTACATGGCGATCCAGATCCTGGCCCTTGGAGATGATGAACTGCGCGTCAAGCTTCAGGAGGACCGCATCAGCAAAGCCAAAAAAGTCGAACTCGACTCAAGCGAAGTCGAAGTGATCCTCACAAGCAACGCATCCGCCCTCAAAACATAGGACTCCATCTCTGCATACCGTGCTCGCCAACGGAGGATTGGGGCACCATTCGAGTCACACCGGCAGGCTCGGCACCGATTTGGAACAAAGCTCGGGATGCGATGATGGAACATGGTCATGCTTTTTGACTGCGGGATGAAGTCATAAACGGTTAACCTTCCCGGAGAAGTTGCATGGTATAATGGCGCGCAAAAAACAAGAGGAGCAAGAGAAAATGGAAACCAAAAGAGCACAAAAACGCGTTGTTTTGTTTACCTCACCTACTTGCAAATGGTGCAATGCCGCCAAAGCACACATGCGCAAACATAAAGTGCGCTTCAAAGAGATCGACATCACCAAAGACGCCAAAGCGGCCAAGGACTGCGAACGCCACGGCTGCCGTGGTGTTCCGGTCGTCATGATCGGCTCGCAGTGGATCTGCGGATTTGATCAGAAAAAGATCGATAAACAGTTAGGATTGTAGATGAACCCCGATGCCATTACCTTTTCCGACCTGCTTCTGAAACTCCAACAATTCTGGGCCAAGCAGGGCTGTACGATCGTGCAGCCGTATGATCTGCCTGCCGGTGCGGGAACGTTTCATCCTGCGACGTTGCTGCGCAGTCTCGACAGCGAACCGTGGGCGGCAGCCTATGTCGCCCCCTCGCGCCGCCCTACCGATGGACGGTACGGCGAAAACCCCAATCGTCTCGGAGCCTATTATCAGTTTCAGGCGATCATCAAGCCCAGTCCCGACAACATTCAGAATCTTTACTTGGAGTCGCTGGAGTACCTCGGACTGGATCTGAGCGACCACGATGTACGGTTTGTCGAGGATAATTGGGAGTCGCCTACGCTTGGCGCCTGGGGGCTTGGCTGGGAGGTGTGGCTGGATGGAATGGAGGTGACGCAGTTTACCTATTTTCAACAGGTCGGTGGTCTGGCATGCGATCCAGTCGCTGTAGAAATTACGTACGGTACCGAACGGCTGGCAATGTATCTGCAAGGGGTCGAATCGGTCTTTGATATCGTCTGGAACCGTCAGGGCGACCGGGTCGTAACCTACGGCGATGTGCACAAAGAGAGCGAATATGAATTCAGCACATACCACTTTGAAGTCGCCGATACCCAGCGCCTCTTTCGCCATTTTGATGATGCGAGTGCGGAGTGCCGGGCGTGTCTGGATGCGGGATTGCCACTGCCGGCATACGATCAGTGCATGATCGCTTCGCACGCATTCAATGTCCTGGACGCTCGCAAAGCGATCTCACAAGCTCAACGCCAAAACTACATCCTCAAAGTCCGTGAGCTGGCCATCGGATGCGCACAACTGTACAAAGAGCAAGAGCCCGAGCGCCTCAAGCGGATACGCGGCTGATGCGCCGCCGTGGCAGCTATTGACATTCTATTGAATATCCTCTATAATAATCCCATATTCATATAGGATTTTGATATGGTACAAATAGGCATATCCGACATTAGCAAAAATGTTGCTCTTTTCGACCAACTTGAGGAAATTGCGGAGATTCGCAACAAAAAGACCCGACAGGTCAAAGGTATTTTTATTCCCGCTGTTTATCTCGATATGTTCAAAGACGTTTTGAACGAGATCGAATATCACGCCTTTGCTAAACGCAATGCTGGATTGGCAACGGTCAGCGAAAAGAACGACGATACCCTTGCAGACGGATTGGACGATGCGTATTAGACGCGGAGAGATCTATCTGGCAAATTTAGGTAACGCCAAACACACGGATATCGGGAAGATACGCCCTGTTGTGGTGTTTCAAAACGACCTGCTTAATCGCATGATCGAAGACGGGTTGTATGATGATGTGGTGGTCATACCATTAAGTTCACAGATCAAAAAGAGTGATTTGACATGGGTGCTTTCACCGCGGGACAAGTTGGAAAAACGCAGTACGGTGTTGTGCTATGCGCTTAAAATGATTTCGTCCAAGCGCTTGCTGGTCGAGCAGGGTCCTTTGACGCTCTTGCAAGAGGACGAGCTGCAAGCGATCGAACAAAAAGTACAATTGACATTGGGGATAGCATGATACTGCGTGAAGTGTACGATTTTTTAAATGAAATCAGCCCCTTTGATCTTCAAGAAGCCTGGGACAACTCCGGCATGATCGTCGGTGCAATGGATCGCGAGGTCTCGCAGATCGTCGTTTCGCTCGAGGTCGATGCACAAATGATCGATGCCGCGGAGGAAGGGGCACTCTTTGTCGTCCATCATCCCTTGATTTTTGGCAAGCTTGCACAGCTGGATTTTGCGACCTATCCGGCCAACCTGATCGAACGCCTCATTCAAAAAAAACAATCCCTCATCGCCATGCACACCAACTTTGACCAGACCCATCTCAATCGGTATGTCTTCGAAAAGGTTCTGGGATTTGAGATCGCATCGCAGCAGCCGTTTGTGTGCCAGGCAGAAGGCGAATGGTCATACGAAGAGCTGATCGACCGCATCCAGACGGCGTTTGCTCTTCCTTTTGTGCGGGTTGTGCACCCCAAAGAGACGATCCGGTCGGTTGCCTTGACGACCGGTTCGGGCGCATCGCTGATCGATACGATCACGGCGGAGTGTTTTCTCACCGGCGACATCAAATACCACGATGCGATCAAAGCCCAGGCGCAAGGCCTCATGATGGTGGAGATCGGTCACTACGAGAGCGAACGCTTTTTCGGGGAGGTGATGGGGGATGTGTTGAAAACTTTGCCGGTTTTGGCTATAATCACACCGCCAAAGAATCCGTTTCGGATCTAAGCATCTCTGACAACAGGTCACACCCACCAAGATACCTCCAGGAGTTTTCGCGCGATTGTTGCATATCGGAGTGCTCCCACGACCAAAAGGATATACATTGACCCAATACCTCATCGAGTTGATCGAACTCGCCAAAACCGACAAGCAGCTTGACAGTTATGCGCCGACGATCGAAGCGGCACGTGCCAGAATCACGCGTGAAGAGCAGCGTTTGGCATCGGTAACCGAGCAGATGGATGCGCTCACCAAAACCATCGAGGACAACGAAGCCAAATCTGCCGCCTTTAATGAGCAGATTGCTTCGCTCAACGAGCAGCTCAAAGATATCGCTCGCAAAAACAGCGAAATCACCAACGAAAAAGAGATGAAGGCCCTCTCGCTCGAAGAGGAGATCGCCAAAGAGAAGCTGACGTTTGCCAACGAAGAGATTGAGCGTCTTGCCAAAATCAACGAGAGCAAAGAGGCCAACAGAGCCGAACTCCAGGAGCGCCTCGATGAGATCGCTGCTGCCGTCGAGGCCGCCAAGGCCGAAGCCCAAAGTGAACTCGATGCGATCGAAAACGAAAAGGCTCTCCTCTTCAAGGCTCGCGAAGAACGCACCTTCAAAATCGACCAGAAGGTGCTTGCGTTTTACGAAAAGATTCGTCGATGGGCCGGCAACACTGCTGTCGTGCCGGTACGCAAACAGGCATGCTACGGTTGCTACATGAAACTCAACGACAAAACCTACTCCGAGGTCATCCGAGGTGAAGAGATCGTAACCTGCCCTCACTGCGGGCGTATCCTCTACCTCGAACCAAACCAGGAGAGCGAATCCGATTCGGATTGATCGGCCCAGCAAAGGCTTCGAAAGGGCGCTGTGTTTTACACCTCTGACGACCAGACCGTTACCCTCCGCATCAAAGCCCAGCCGGCCGCCAGCCGCACCGAGTTTGCAGGTCTTTACGGT
>CAZWMZ010000079.1:0-1691 GCA_964634965.1 uncultured Nitratifractor sp.
GGCCGGGATCCTGCAACGCTTCCGGGACGGATCGCTCAACGAATACTCAGCGCTGCTGGATGAAAGCGGCGAACGCTACTTTTTTCGTGCGTTGCCGATCGGGCGCAATCGTCCTTCGTGTATGCGATGCCACAGCACGCCCGATCGTGCGCCCAAAGGGCTGGTGGCACTCTACGGTACCGTAGCGGGATTTGGTGAAAAGGTCGGCGACATGCGTGCACTGATCTCCTTGAAGGTTCCGCTTCGAAGCATTGTCGATCGATACATGCACGATTTTCGGATCTCAATGGCCATTCTGGCTGCTCTCTTTGCGCTGCTTTATCTCTTTGTGTCCATTATCATCAAACAGGACCAAAAGCTGTGGCAGGAGCGGGCGGAACGGGATCGCATGCTGGCCAAAACCAACACGGAGCTTTCCCGCCGCGTTGAAGCAGAGATTGAGCATCGACTCCGCCAGGAGTGGGAATTGAATGAGAAAGAGCGTCTGTTGACCCACCAGAGCAAGCTGGCCAGCATGGGAGAGATGATCGGTAACATTGCCCACCAGTGGCGACAGCCCATTACGCAACTGTCTGCAATCCTGATGAACATCGAGATGCAGCAAGAGTACGGTCGTCTCCGCCCCGAAACAATGCGCGAAAAGATCGACGAAGCCAATCGGCAGATCGGATACATGTCGCGCACCATTGATGATTTTCGCAACTTTTTCGCACCCGAAAAGAGCAAAGAGACCTACCGTGTCTCGGTCGCTATCGCACGGGTGCGTCGTCTCATTGATGCTGCGCTTGTCAATAACGGTATCGACCTTTCGGTACAGATACGGCATGATTTTTTACTGCTTGGCTATCCCAACGAGATGGCACAGGCGCTGCTCAATCTCATCAGCAATGCTAAGGAGATCTTGCTCGAACGGCAGGTGGCACACCCTCGCATTGTTGTCCGTGCCGTTGCGCTGGGTGAGACCCGGGTACTCTCTGTATGCGACAACGGAGGCGGTGTCCCTGAGGCGATCATGCCTAAAATATTTGACCCCTATTTCAGTACACGACACGCCAGTACCGGAACCGGCGTAGGGCTCTACATGACCCGTACTATTATCGAAAAACATCACAACGGTACCATCCGGGCCCGCAATCGAAAACAGGGGGCCTGCTTCTGCATCGCTTTTGGGACCCTTGAAACAAACAGATCGCATGCGTTTGACGAGCCGTCCAAAACCAGATCATAGTGCATGAGACAGAACGTGCAATTGGTCCTGGAGCTCTCAAGAGAAGCCTGACGAGCATGGCTGCTTGTCGGCCTGCTTTACGGATGGGAGTGTATGGCCATGGGCTCCAAATCCCAAAAAGAAAATCCATAATCACACACCCTTATCCCGTCCAGAGAGTTTGCATGCAACCATTGGCCAAGTTTGCAGATATGACTCAAATTGTATGCAAACCCCTTGTACACCAATGTGGTGCAGGGTCAGTGAATCCTGTTTTGGGATTTAGAAAACTGGACTGTGGTTAACCTGATATGGTACACTTATATGTGTGATAACATTCTACAGGAGATCTCAAAACTCAGATCACACCCACACCATTAAAAGCTTTTGTTGAGCCAAAGACGCGCTTGAAACGTTGGCCAAAACCAAATCGAAAACGCCAACAGGCACAAACAGAAGTTCTCGAGGCCCACAAAGGTGGCGA
>CAZWMZ010000080.1:0-6884 GCA_964634965.1 uncultured Nitratifractor sp.
CTGTACCTTTGAAGGCTTGACCGAAGCCAGGTCGAAAAGGTCTAACGCAGCACGGGCATACGATCTCGACGCACGAAGGGTGGCGAAGTCATTGCTGATCGTGAGCTGTTTTTAGAGATGGCCTAAAGAACAATACGTTACAATCCTCTACACAACCCGAAGGAGGCTCCCGTGCACACAAAGATCATTGCCCTTGTTGCGGTATGGGGAATCGCAGGATGCGACTGGCTCACCACGCATCCCGACACCATCGATCTGACCCCGACATACGCATCGATACCGGAAGCTCAGCGATTGCGCTATATGCGTGAGATACGCGCGGGAGCCGACATTCAGGACTTCAATCTCACGGGTCGAGGTGTTCGTGTTGTCTTGATGGGTGAGGTGGCGGACGCTTCGCATCCGGAGATTGCCCATCGCATCCACAAACAATACAACACCTTCTCCCAAAAAGGAGTCCTGCTTCAAGGTCAAGGCAATCAAGCATGGCACATCGATCTGTATGGCCACGACGACGGTCACGGCACCCACATAGCCGGGACATTGGCCGCCGAATGTGACGACCGCGGACTTCGCGGTGTTGCGTGCGGGGCCACACTGGATCTTTACGATATCGGCGCCTATGAAAACGCTCATCTCCCCCGCAAAGGATGGAACAGTGACCTTCCGACATACATTCTGGAGGCCTTTGCCGATGCGCTCGACCATGTCGTAGAGACCAACACGAGCCGGATCGTCTCCGGAAGCTTCAACATCGAAGCTCCCTATATCCCATACACGCCCGCCGAACTCAAACCGGGTCTGAGCATGGAGGCGATCTACCAAACGGTTCACGGAGAGATCGACAGCGAACGCTGGGTTACTTTTGATCATCTATCCGACAAGACCTATTTGGACACCATGGCGCGCAAAAGCGAAGACGACGATCTCAAAATGATCACTCTGATCCCCTTCTCCAGCCAATGGCAAACGCTTGAAAAAGCCATCGCACGTTACCAGAAACATGGAGGCGTTTACATCGCCACCGAAAGCAACACCATCTTTGGACGCACTTCGCTGCTCAACGCCATGCCCACCATCAGCGATCAAGTCGATCCTGATTTGTGGATCAATGCGGTGATGGTCTACCCAACAGGATATGCGCAAGCCCGCCATGACACCATCGAAGAGGCATACAACTATACACAGACACACCCCTACAAGGCAATCCTCAACTCTTGCGGCGAAGTTGCCAAAGAATACTGCATGGTCGTTCCCTCCTACAATGTTCTTTCCAGCGTCACACCACGACTCTCCCATGAGGGTATGCCGCTTTTGACGATCGATGGTCGCACGTTTCAACCCTATACCGGCCACTCGATGGGTGCACCGATGATCGCCGGCGCATTGGCACTGATGGCCGAGTACAACGCCCGCGAGCATCTGGGCTACACCACCAGGGATTTGGTGCGCATCCTCAAACAAAGCGCCAACCGATCGTTTGACGGTTACGATCCCAAACGTCACGGCGTAGGCATGCTGGATGTGAAAGCAGCGTTGCAAGCAATGAAAAGCAGATAAACACACCCATGTTTTGACAAGGAAGTCTCTATGCCCAAACCACGCGTTGCTCTGTTTATCCCCTGCTACATCAACACCCTTTTTCCCAATGTCGGCATGGCGACGTTGACGTTGTTGGAGCGTTTCGGGTACGACGTGGAGTATCCGGATAAACAAACCTGCTGCGGGCAACCCTTTGCCAACAGCGGAGCACACGACGAAGCCAGGCCGCTTGCGGAGCATTTTGTGCGCACCTTCAGCGGATACGACTACATCGTCGCTCCCTCGGCCAGCTGTGTGGGGATGGTGCGCAACCACTACGACCCCTACGTCGGCGACGATCCGGCCTATGCGCATATTCAGGCAACTACCTACGAAGTGCTGGAATTTTTGCACGACGTGGTACGTCCTGAGAGCTTCGGAGTCTCGTTTCCCCACTCGGTGACGGTACACCAAAGCTGCCACGGCCTGCGCGAGCTCGAACTGGGTGTCAGCAGCGAACGGATGCTTCCTTATCAAAACAAGGTGCTCAATCTGCTTGCAAAAGTGGACGACATCGACCTGCGCGAAATGGAACGCGCCGACGAGTGCTGCGGGTTTGGCGGAACCTTCAGCGTCCACGAACCTGAAATATCCACCCGCATGGGCACCGACAAACTCGACAACGCCGAAGCGACCGAAGCGGAATACCTCGCAGGATTTGACAGCTCCTGCCTGATGCACCTCCAAAGCATCGCCCAACGCCAAAACCGAGGGATAAAATTCGTCCACGTCGCAGAGATTTTGGCAGGAACGGCAGGGGGTCTTTTGAATGAGGGATGAGGATGGAATCTTATAGGGGCGGATTCCATATCCGCCCAACGCGACACACGTACCACGTACCACATAACACGTAACACGCAAAAAGGAACCCCATGAGCAGAGAGCCGTTAGACCCTTGGCATGATCGCGCCCTTTGGTTTGTGCGTCAAAAGCGGGACAATGCCGCGCGTACGGTAGCAGAGTGGGAGGAGTTGCGTGTGCTT
The DNA here is from genome assembly GCA_964634965.1 of uncultured Nitratifractor sp. Classification (GTDB taxonomy): domain Bacteria; phylum Campylobacterota; class Campylobacteria; order Campylobacterales; family Sulfurovaceae; genus S017-3. The sequence continues at coordinate 2,565 of CAZWMZ010000080.1, forward strand.
GCTTCGCAGATCAAAGCCCACACCATGAGCCGTCTCGATCACTATCTGGAGCTTTTCGAGCGCAATGCCGTGCGCAACGGCATCCATGTCCACTGGGCGGCCGATGCGCAGGAGCACAACCGCATCGTCGAAGCGATTCTTACACGCCACAACGTCCGCAAAGTGGTCAAATCCAAATCGATGCTCACCGAGGAGTGCGGACTCAATCCCTATCTGCAAGCACGGGGCATCGATGTAATCGACACCGATCTGGGCGAACGGATCGTCCAGCTGCGCGATGAACCGCCCAGCCACATCGTCCTGCCTGCAATCCATCTGAAAAAAGAGGATGTCGGCACGCTCTTTGAGGCGAAGCTGGGCACCGAACCGGGCAATGCTGATCCGACCTACCTTACGTATGCTGCGCGCAAGCACCTGCGCGAACACTTCCTCTCTGCCGATGCGGCGATCACGGGGGTCAATTTCGCCGTAGCCCACGAGGGGCTGTTTGTCGTGTGCACCAACGAGGGCAACGCCGATCTGGGCACGGCGATTACCGATCTGCATATTGCGAGCATGGGGATCGAGAAAGTAATCCCCTCGCTCGAGCATCTGGGTATCTTCACCCGCCTGCTTGCCCGCAGTGCCACCGGGCAGCCGGTGACGACCTATACCAGCCATTTCAAACGCCCCAAACCCGGCGGCGAACTGCATATCGTCATCGTCGATAACGGCCGCAGTGCGATCCTAAACAGCGAGACCAACGCTCAGGCGTTGCATTGTATCCGTTGCGGAGCCTGTATGAACACCTGTCCCACCTACCGGCGCAGCGGCGGACACAGTTATGATTATGTCGTGCCCGGCCCCATCGGATCGAGTCTGGGAGCCTCGCGCGATCTGGAGCGCTACGGCACCCACGCCTACAACTGCACCCTTTGTGGTAGCTGCACCAACGTCTGCCCCGCTCACATCGATCTGCACCGTCAACTCTACGCCTGGCGCAAAGCCTACGTCGATCGCGGCTACCTGTCGCCCAAAAAACGGTGGCTCTATCGCACCAGCGCATGGATGCTGCGCAGCCCTGTTCGCACCCGGATCCTTTTTGGCGCCGCCAAATGGGCAACCCGCCTGCTCCCCCGTCGGCTTCTTTATCACCCTGCCAACGTCTGGGGGCGCACCCGAGAGCTACCGACTTTTGCCCCCAAAACCTTTGCCCAACTCTACAAGGAGCGCACCCGTGAGCCGTGATACGATCCTGCAAGCGATCCGTCAACGCACCGCTACGATGAAACCCGTCACGTTACCCCAAACCCCCACCCCAAACTGGAGCGTAACCGAATCCGACATCCAAGCATTCATCCAAGCCGTCGAAAGCGTAGGCGGCACCTGCATCGACACCCCCCAACACCCCACTCTCAACACTAAACGCTCAACACTAAACGCTCAACTCTCAACTCTCACCCCCTCCCTCTTCCCCGACAAAGAAGTGACATTTCTCGACGCCCATTTTGGCGTCATCGAAAACGGTGCCTGCTGGATCGTCCACGACCCTGCTGCCGATCGCACCCGCTACACCCTCTCCGAGCACCTTGCGATCCTTCTGCCCCGTACCGCGCTTGTTGCGACCATGCACGAAGCCTACGCCCGCATCGCCGAGCTGGGGATAGAGGATTTTGGCCTTTTCCTCTCCGGCCCCTCCAAAACCGCCGACATCGAGCAGGCCTTGGTCATCGGCGCACAGGGGGCGGTGAGCACGACAGTGGTGTTGACATAGAAATGTTATTACAAGATAATTACCCAGCGTAAAAATAGGAGCGATTTATGGCTGCATTGACACGTATCGGAAACTCACAAGGGATACGCATCCCCAAACCCATCATTGAACAAGCCAAGCTCGAAGGGGTCGAGATAGAATTGGAAGTAACACCTGAAGGGTTGCTGCTCAGACCTGTCCGAACGCCTTCGCGTGCCGGATGGAGCGATAATATCCAAGCAGTACAAACCGCACATCGCGCTCACCACGACGAAGGGATCCTTCATGAACGGCTTGACGAACCGCTTGATGATTGGGAGTGGTAGATGAAGGTACGACGCTTCGAGGTTTATCTGGTACGCCTCAACCCCACCGTCGGTTCAGAGATCCAAAAAACACGCCCGTGCATTATCGTCTCCCCCGACGAGCTCCATGCTCTGCGCACCGTCATCATCGCACCGCTGACAAGCAAGGGGTTTGATTATGTTTTTCGCCCCAAGCTCACCTTTCAAGACAAACAAGGCCTCGTCCTGCTCGACCAAATACGCACCATGGACAAAAGCTGCCTCATCAAAAAAGTCGGCACCGTCGATAAGGCCAAAGCGCGTGAAATCGCCGATACGCTTGTGGAGATGTTTGCATACGCGCCTTAAAATATGACATTTTGACACATTCTGCCTCCCCCTCCCAAAGAACTGCTATCATTCCCTCATGAACATGCACACCAGGAAAAAAGAGAAACTCTACATCACCGATCTGGTTCCCGATCCGGCGGTGACCTATCCAGCCTACTACCTCCTCAGCCCCTCCATGGCGCGCAATGAAATGCTGCTTGGCAGTCTCGAGGCTCTGCACCGTTTTGATTTTGGCTACTACACCACCCCGCGCACCCCCGCCGACATCTTCGCCATGTTCGCCGGAGGCGGTTTCCCAATTTACCTCGAAAAATATGTCGTGGGGTATTTCGGCGGACGAATGATGGTGCTCGAATCGCACGGATGGAAAAGCATGAGCGTTACCGAAGCGGTCTTTGAGATGGGGAACTGGCGGGTGTGTTGACACCACTCCCATATTTTCATATAATAACACAATTAAATATGAAAATGAGGTACCATGCAGACCATCTCGATCTCCGAAGTACAGCGCAACCTTCATAAGCTCGATGACTTTGACGTCGTCAAGATTGTCGATCGCAAACGCAACCGTGTCAAAGGGTACTACCTCGATGCCAAGTTTGGTGATATCGTCGAGAAGTTTGCGCACCGACACAACAGCGATGTTGCCAAACAACTCAAAACATTGAGAGAGTTGAGTCAAAACGTGACGGTACTGGAGGACAAAAGTATTGACTTGACCAAGATAGACTCGGATATGAACGATGACATATTTTGATACCAACATATTGGTCTATTTTGCGATTGATCAAGGCAAAGGGCATTTTGATTTGGCACAGCAGTATGTATTTGAGGCAGTCAAATCGGAAACGTTTGTGATTAGCCCTCTGGTGCTGAGCGAATACATCTTCGTCCTCTCCAAAATGAAAATCCTCGACCAACACCATAAAAAAGTAGATTTTTTTGCCCAATATGTCACAGGAGAAGTGGATCAAGACACCCTAATCCAAGCCTATTACCTCTGCCGCTCCATCGACTTTTGTCGCAATATCAACGATGCCATCCACCTCAAACTCGCCGAGAACCACTGCGAGCGGATGGTAACATTCGATCGGGATTTTCGGCGGTTTACGTCGCAGACTGATCTGCCCATCGAAGTGCTTGCCCCATGAGCACATCGTTTCAGCCCTTTTTGGCCTATTCCGCTTCGGCCGGCAGTGGCAAGACCTTTGCCCTGACGGCGCGCTATCTGTCGTTGCTCTTTCTGGGTGAATCGCCCGCTACGATCCTCGCGGCGACCTTTACCAACAAGGCAGCTGCCCAGATGCGCCATCGGGTGATCGATGCCTTGCGCCATCTCCCAGAAGCTCGTTTTGCACCCCTGATCGAATCGATCCACAACCAGACCGGAATGGATCGCGAAACACTGCTGGCACATCAGCCGCGCGTGCTTGCGCGTTTTCTTGCGCAGCCCAATCACATCGTCACACTCGATAGTTTTTTCACCTCGATTCTCCGTTCGGCCTCACTGGAGATAGGACTGGAACCGGATTTTGTCGTGCAGATCGAAGATCCCGATGCCACCACCCGGAGGCTGGTTGAACACCTCTACCGTTACGACCAACTCCATCGATTGCGCACCGTATCGCTGTTGATCGAGGACAAACGTTTCCACAAACTCCGATCGTTGCTGGAGCAACTCTATGCCCTCGATCCGCTTCTGAATACCCCGCCGTCTCCGCCTGAGGCACACATTCTTGAGGCCACACAGCAGCAGGTCGAAACGGTCCGGGCACACCTGCAACAGGCCGTCATCGATGCAGGCGCTTCCCCCACCGCTATCAATGCCTTTGCCCCCGCATCTGCCTCGGATCTTTTACGCAAGTCGGTGATGGAAAAGGCCTCCCTGAAAGCGCATCGCAACTTTGCAAAATATGTCGCAAAATACCCCCAAATCGAAACCGACTATCAAAC
>CAZWMZ010000081.1:0-7704 GCA_964634965.1 uncultured Nitratifractor sp.
CGATCCCAAAGGTTGAGAGGATCAGAAACGATCCGAGCTGATCGTACACGATTGCATACGGCACCCCCGCCGGACCGAAAAACGCCTGCGTAAACGGAATGCCCAGAAACGATGTGTTGCCATAAGGGATACTCATCAGCAGTGCCCCGACCAACGACCGCTCCCACCCGTAGCGATATGCCAGTACCAGCACCAGGGCTGCCGAGAGCCCATAGAGCCCCCATGCACTCAGTACCGGCAACATGAGATGGCGATCGAACGTCAAATCGCTCATATAGACAAACACCAGCGCCGGCAGCGAAAGATAGAGAACAAATCGATTGAGACGATCCGCCCAAGCAAGACGCCGCTCTTCGGTGATAAAGTATTGCATGACGTATCCTGACACCAGATACGCCAAAAGGATCCAAACCGTTTGCATGACGTGATTGTACCCAAAAGAGAGCTTTTGGGTACAATAGGTGCAGAACCCAAATCATGAAATAGAAATTCACGACTCTACCCCATCATCGCATCCAGGGGCTTCACGTAAAATTATCGCCGCACCTGCGGGTGCGACTCAAATTTGACACAAAGCCCATGAATACGAGCATGGCGCAGATTCGAAGAATTCTATTTCGAGATTTGGGCAGAAAGTGAGGTCTCAGCCTCACCCAGAAAAGTCGAGGGGTTGCGTCTTTTGGGTGAAACCAAAGCCTCACCTCCGGAGAATGAAAGCCCAACCCTTGCCCCATCTCGTGACTTTCGGGATGCTTTCGCTACAATACTCATAAAAAATGGAGTGCCTGTGAGTCAGTTGGATGAGGTTCTTGAGATTCTTCAGCATGATCATCTGTTTCTCACTGGAGGAGCGGGTACGGGAAAAAGCTATCTGACCAACGAAGTGATCGCACATTACCGAGAGGAGGAGCGGGAGGTGGTTGCGCTGGGTTCGACGGGGGTGAGTGCGGTCAATGTGGGCGGGTTTACGATCCACAGCTTTTTTGCATTTGGGATCGCGTCGAATTTCGATGAACTTGCTCAGAGCGACAAGCGCAACGGCAAGCGCCTCAGAGACCTTCGGGCGATCCTCAAGGCAACCGACCTGATCGTGATCGATGAGATCAGCATGGTTAGCACCGATCTGATGGATATGATTTTGTATCGGCTGAAGCAGTATGGCTATCGGGGCAAAGTGATGCTGGTGGGTGACTTTTATCAACTCCCGCCCATCGTCAAGCAGGGGCAGGATCAGGGGCTCTTCGGTGAGGCGCTCTATGCGTTTGAGTCGACTGCGTGGCAGCGGCTCAATCCGGTGACGGTGGAGTTGACCCGGATGCAGCGTACGCAGGATACTGAGTTTGCCCATATCCTGAACAAAATGCGCATTGGCCTGTGCGATGAAGAGGTCGAACGCTACTGCCTCGATCTGGCGACCCATACGATCGATGAGACGATCGATCCGACCCATCTGCACGGCCGCAATGCCGAGGTCGAGCAGCTCAATCGCACCAAACTCGAAGCACTGCCGACCGAGGAGGTGGTGCTGGTCGCTCAGCAGGAGGTGATCGGATCCGTCCATCCCAAACGCATCGAGACCTGGAAACGGATGCTGCCCGTCCAGGAGCAGCTCTCGCTCAAAGTCGGTGCACCCGTGCTCTTTACGGTCAACAAATGGGGCAGTTTTGTCAACGGCGAACGTGGCATTCTGCGTGCGATTGAGTCGGAGCATCTTCTGGTCGAAAAAGAGGAGACTTTCGTGCGGGTCGAGCGACACGCCTTTGAGTTGACAGAGATGGTGGTGCATCGCGACGGCCGCATCGATTCGGTCGTCTTGGCGTCGTTCAGTCAGTTTCCGATCAAACTCGCGTATGCCGTGACGATCCACAAATCCCAGGGCATGAGCATCGACGATCTGGTCTGCAATGTCGACCACATCTTCGCCCCGAGCCAGTTCTATGTCGCGCTCTCGCGCGCGACGGATCCTGCACGTCTGAAGCTGGAGTACCACCGAGGCGACCTGACGCACTACCTTCGTCGTGTTATCCGTGTCGATGAGCGGGTCAAGGCATTTTACGCTATGCAACCGTGACCCCCCGTGTGGGATCCCAATCAGAGGTAGGGCAGTAAAACTCCAGCACAAACGATATGTTGTGGTGCTGGAGCGGATTTTGAATGCGCAAGAGCCAGTTGTCAACTGGCCATGCGGATTAAGGATCGCGTATTATCTGAACACGAACTTTATGGGATTTTTTTGTCGCCGCGTATTGTATCAACATCAAGTCCCAATGCTTTGAAGTTGCTGCGCACCGAGTGTTTCTCTTCGAGTACTTTTGAATTGTAGTAGCCCATTTTCTCAGGCGGGAACAACCCTTTTTTAAGATCGAAATCGGCTCGGGGTTGTGCATCGACATAGAGCATGATATCGGCAGCCTCTTGATCACTCAGCGTATCTCCTTGTCCCAGCGGCATGTTCGACTGTACCCAGGCTGCGCCCTTATTGAGTTTGCTCATCCCGGCACCGGTATTGTATGAGAGCCATTCGCCTTTGGCATTTTTACCCCAAAGCGGTGGAAATGCCCCCATGCCGGCTCCGTTTTTACCGTGACACGATGCACATTTGGTCTCGTAGAGCTTTTGGCCGTTAAGATAGTTGGCATGTGTCGCCTTTTTTTGAATTGCCGCGAATTTTTTGCTGTTTTTGGCCCAGCGCGCAGAGTTGTTCGGACCGCAAGGACGCTTAGCATCCATTTTCATCTCCATCCCTTCCGAGAGCCAGGTGATATAGGTCGCCATTGCGATGCTTGCTTCAGTATCGATGATGGGGCGTTTACCATTCATGCTCCGCATGAAACAGTTGTTGATGCGATCCTGCAGCGTTTGTACCGTTTTTTCTCGCTTGGAAAAGGCGGGAAAAGCTGTGGCTGTTCCGATAAAAGTTCCGATCCCATCTGCAGTGCCGGCTTTGCCATCTGTTCCGTTGAGATGACAACTTTTGCACTGCAGCTTGTTGCCTACCATCTCTTTGGTAAGTGGGTGAGTGTCGGTCCTGGCCATGATGGCCTCTCCCAGTTTGACCAAACGACCCACTTCACCGGCTGGGTAGGTTTTGGGTGCTGATCCTGCTGCCAAGACACCGGTTCCAACCATCACTGATACTGCCAACACTGTTGTCACTCGTTTCATCGTATCTCCTTTGGGTTGTGATGCCATGATTGTAACGCACCGTGCGTAACTTTTGCGTAAATGGTTCTGGCTCAAGATATCTAGTGTTGTTTGTTTTTTTTAAACAGATATGCAAAGGTACTGCCTTGTCCAGGTTGACTCTTCAACTCAATGCGAATATCGTTTTTGTCGCAGATAAATTTGACGATACTCAGCCCCAGACCAAATCCTCCCTGAACGGTATTTTCTCGGTGATACCGTTCAAATACGCTTTGAGTATCGCGTATCCCCTCTCCTTCGTCGATCACGCTGAATCGAATCTTTGTTGCCTCCTCCACCAGGCTGACTCGTACAGTGGTAGCTCGATTGGAGTATTTTATAGCATTGGACAGGGTATTGTCGATGATTCGCTGCAATTCGATACGATTGATCCAGACCGATATCTCCGGTTTGATATCTTCTTCGATCCGAATCTCTTTGGTTGCGGCAAGATCGCGAAACACCTCGATACGATCGTAAAGCAGGCGAGCAAAATCAATGCGTTCTGGACGATACGCTATGTGATCTTGTTTGAGATGATATTCTATATCTTCGTAGATCAATGTTATGTTGTGGATGCTGTTGATCAGACGGCGGATGGGCCTGGTCTCCTCTCGACCCTTCAGCCACTCAAGATTGAGTTGCATTACCCCTAATGGAGTCTTAAGTTCATGCATTGCGTCGTTGAAAAAGGTGTTAAGATAGCGGTTGAGCCTCTCCAACGGTTTAAGGCTGATTCGAATAAACAAAAGACTCATCACGAACACCGTAGCACCCAGAAACAACATACCACTAAGCACTTTAATGTACACTGTCTGGTTATTCAGATGTTGCGCGACGACCAAGTCGTGTGCCCCAAGACGATTCGCGTCAAGAACAATGCGCTTATAGATCAATCCGGGCACATCAAAATCATCGATCCCTCGCTGGCAACGATCGGTTGCAAAGATCAACCGCCCGTTCGCGTCATACAGATGCGATCCATACAGTACAGAACGAGGAAAATCAAAAACCTGTTTCTGCGAGCGCGAGAAATCGTATATCTGTTTTTCGATACTGTAAGCATACTGTTCCAGTCGCTGGAGTGCTGCCTGGCGATTATTCTGTTTTTCCACCTGCAGATAGAACCCACTTGGGATGCTGATCAATATCAGTATCGCAGTTGAATAGACAAAAGCCAATGTGTAGACATACTGCTTATTGCGCGCGATCAATTTTATACCCCAATCCTTTTTGGCTCGTTATCAGAGTTTTGTCGGTTTTGTCTCGTATTTTCTTGATGCACATGCGGATATCCGCTTCGGTGACCATTTTGTATTCCCACACCTCTTCCCACAGCTGTCGAGTGGGGATATACTCGTCAGCATGACGCACAAGATATTCGACCACCTGACGCTCTCGCTCACTCAATGGCACTGCTCTGTCTCCCTGCATCAACCGTCCATTGCTCACCTCAAAAATATATCCTCCTTTTAGTTTCACACGATCCTGAGCCGTACGAAAATAGTAAAGTTTGAGCACCTGTTCGATTCGATATTTGAGTTCTTTGGCAGCAAAAGGCTTACGGATATAGTCGTTGCACCCCAGTTCATATCCGATGCTCAGATCGTCAATATCTGTTAGAGATGTGATGAAGATCACTGGCACTTCGTTTTCCTCAGATCGCAGTCGTTGGACGATCTCGTGTCCGCTGACCCCTGGCACGCGAATATCAAGCAACAGTAAATGAAATGTCTCTTCGTACACCGCATCCAGTGCCGCGTCACCATTCTCGAACCCAACTACCGTATAACCCAGTGACTGGAGATACTCCTGAATCGTCTCGTTGTAATCCGGATCATCTTCAAGCAATAAAATCTTCATCGGATAATGACTCCCTTGTCCGGTTGCTGGGTGCCTGAAGCGTTGTGGCGTACCTCAGCCGAGAAAAGTACCGTATCGACCGGAGTGATCAGCAGATACCCAAGCCGATCGTTGTGGTAATTGCGCAAATCAAAATAACCAAACAGATGTTTCCCACCGGTAAAGTACCCAAAGCTCCCCAGATTATCCAAGGGTGTTGAGCGCAATGCATCAAAACTCTCCGAGTCTCTGACTGCCCCAACCAAAACAAATTTCCCAGAGAGGATTGGCGCCTCTCGCAAAGTCAGAGCAATAGGCAAATATTTTTTATCCAACAAAACATAGAGTTGATACCCTTGTTCTGAAAGACGCTTGCGCAGGTGGGCAAACCCCTCGATTACTTCGATCGAGCCCGCAAATTTCTGATCACGCAAAATGGGAGAGATCGCTTTGATGTTTAGCCGCTTGCCCACTTCGATCGAGACGAGCGGGCGGCGCTGGTTCCGCACAATCACCAATCCTTCACGAAAACCTGCCAATGGTTCACCTTGTATCGCAAAATCCCAACTACGCAAATAGGTCCGCAGTTGGCGATCGTGCACTTGTACCTCAAAGGCATACCCTTGCATTCGCTGGAGACTTTCGATTTTGCGCTGAACGATTGAAAAGGTCCGGTTGCGATCATTATCAAAGTAGGCTTGCAACAATTCCCGATCCTGACTCAAAAGCACCGAGAGCGACAGTGCATGCTGCTGCTCTTCGTCAAGCATATTTCGGGTAAACCGCAGCATGGTATCAAGCGAGGCGATTGTCTCTTTTTGGGTATAGTGTTGGTTTAAAGCGTAAACAAGATAGAGGGAAACAGTCAAAACAGTGATCGCTACGCCTAAAACGATTTTGTCGATCCGATGGCTCAGGTGTTCCAGTAGCTTCATCTCTTTCTTCAGCAATTTGATAACAACAGTATATCCCATTAAAATAAAGAGGACATTTGTAGGGTCATGCGTTGAATATCCACTTTTGTGACTTGTTAGCGAATAATGGCAACCAAGCTCCGAACTTACGTTGTGTTGGTGGATATTCAACGCCTGAGTCCGTTAAATTATGTTACACTACATAAATTTTTTAAATGCGGACAAATAAGGAAAAATTAATCGAATGAAAGAGACAACAAATAAAGACATGACACACAACAGACTGGTCTGCTCCTCCTGTGGTTCGTCGGACATAACACTCAAACCCCCATACTATTATTGCAATCACTGCAAAAGCAAATATCTTCTTCCCCAAAACCCTCTTGAGGCTGATGAAAATGTGCTTTCATGGCTGAAACGACGCTACATCGTCGTGGTGAGTCTTTTGGTGGTGTTGATGCTTTTTGTTGGCTATCTTGCTTTTTTTGAGCGCTCACCCGTGCTTGTAGCCCCGCACAAGACAACCGCATCCAAATCAACAGAAGATGCCTTCAAAAATATCGTCTTTAGTCAAAAAAATATCAAAAATATCCTGGACTTTGTCCAAATGCCCTGTGGAGACTTTTTGGTGGTGGGACAGGCGTACTATTCTGGTATCAAGCTCATGAGACTCTCTCCCTCAGGCGCCCTGCTGTTTGAGAAAAATATCGCCAAAGGATCTTACGCGCACCTGATCGTCTGGGGGGACAATTCGTATCTGCTGGCATCACGCACATCCCAAAGCGGGGAGTTGATCCGATTTGGTGCGGACAATCGAATCTTGTTTCGCACAAAGCACCTTGCCACAGCAATCGTTGCCGACACCCATGGTTTTGTCGGCGTACATGGTGGTGTCGTAGAGGCGTTTACGCATCAAGGAGAGCTTCGATGGAGACGCGTCATAGACCACAAAAAGATTACGCGAAGAGCAGGTGCCAGCCTCAATCGTCGTACCGGCAAGATGGAGCCGTATGTCCGAACAACCGACAGGCTGGGGCTAAGAAATATCGTGCGTCTCAAGCATGGTCAACTCATGACTGTTGGGAAGGAGAATACCGGTAAGATCGTAACAGCCATCATCGATGACAAAGAGGGCAAAGTGATCCATGTCAAAAAATTTGATTTTGGCCGTACCTATATCGATACGCTTATTGCCACCTCGGATGGCGGATCTCTTTTGGTGGCACGCGATGGATTGAGGCTCTTTAAGTTTGACGAAGTTGGCACCTTGCAGTGGCGCAAAAAAGTCAACGACAACATGCGCAATATCTACACATACAGTGTGGTGGAGAACCAGGAAGGATACCTGATTGCGTCGACTGTTGGCAAAGATGCACAGATTCAACTGATGCAAGTCGATAAAGAAGCTAACAAAATCAGAGTACATCGCTACCGCAAAAAAAATCTGCGTCTGCATCCTGAAAAACTACTCCCACATTCCCCAAAGGGGTATCTGCTGGCCGTTACGACTGAGACCCATGAGTCGTGGATCGTCAAGGTACTCCCTGATGGTACGCTTGATGCCAATATGGACGACCCGTCACTTCCCGCCACCCAACAAACCGATCAGACGCCACGGACGCACGAGGCAGGGGCGGATGTATTTGCCGGTGCGCGAAAATTGGCAGTTTCGGTTTATGAGAAGATCCCTCCAAAACGCGTTACGACTACCGAAGTGATCGGCTCTCGTATCCTCCAGAGTCGCTATTCGCCCGATGGCAAATAT
>CAZWMZ010000082.1:0-7950 GCA_964634965.1 uncultured Nitratifractor sp.
TAGCCGTAGCTACGACGCAGAGAATATCTTGTGCAAGATCGCACCTGCAAAGCCCACCCTACGGGCATCGAGATCTTTTGCCTGGACTGCGTTAGACCTTTTCGACTTGACTACGGCCAAGCCTTCAAAGGTCTGCCTTGCCCAGACAAAAGCTTTTGATGTTGTGGGTGTGATCTATTTTTAGAGATGCCCTTGAGTTTTATGGTATAATGAGCCAAAAAACGAAAGGCATGTCATGCAAGCTGTTTATCGATTGAGTGCTGATGAGTTGGATATGAACTTTCTCGATTCGATCAAAAAGCTTTTTAAGACACAGATGCTCTATATCAACATTTCAACCGAAGAGCCAGACGAGACGGACTATCTGCTCTCCTCCCCGGCCAATGCCGAACGCCTTCTCAATGCCATCAACAACATCGAAAACCACCCTGAAACCTTGATTCAAAAAAACATCGAAGACTTGGGATAGGCGAACATGCTAAGTTTTGAGCCCTCTGCATGGGATAATTATCTCTATTTTAAACACCACGACAAATCCATTTCGAAAAAAATAGATTAGCTTATCAAGGAGTGTTTGCGTGAGCCATTTGACGGCATCGGGAAACCCGAAAAGCTCAAAGGCGACCTTGCCGGATACTGGTCACGACGTATCACACATGAGCATCGATTGGTGTACAAATAAGCAAACGAAACGCTCATAATTGCCGCATGTCGATTTCATTATCGATGACGTACACTTATGTAGGTGCATTGTTTTTTTATTCACTAAAAGACGTCCCAATCCATGTAGTGGCGTCTTTGGATGAGGCATCGTTGGTTGTGGTACGCAATACGCCGCAACGGTATGTGCTTTGCGTGGCGAAGAGTGGATTGATGATAACATCGCCGAACAGCTCGAAGCGATTGTCACCGATGCCCGCACCCATCACCGCACCTTGGAAGTTACTGATTTCCCCACCCAAAAAGTCGCATAACTCCACGCACAAACACTCCACCCCGTAGGTACAACCATGTCGCACGCCTCCCCAACCCGGCTTTTAGTATTCAATACACACGAAAACCAACAAACCCCCCTCGGAAGTGAGGCTTCAGCCTCACTTCCTGTGCGTGGTCTATTTGGGGCAGGGTTGCTGTCCGTTTTCTGTCGAATGATTGGCGATATTTATTAGGCCAAAGAGTATATAATGTTCTCCAAACGAATACGGTGCTCACACATGACGGTTTTGTACCAATGGAGAAATGGATGAACAGACAAGAAGTAACAGAACGCCTCAAATCAAATAAAGAAAAATATTTTAAACAATTCGGCGCAAGGCTTATTGGCCTGTTCGGTTCATGTGCGCGAGATGAGGCAAACAAAAAAAGCGACATCGATATTTTGTATGAAATAGAAAAAAACAAAAAATTATCACTGTTTGCCTGTCTGAAACTCATCGGCGAACTGGAAAAGGATTTCCATGCAAAAATCGATTTGGCAAGAACCGCATCAAGATCCAAAAGGATTCCCATGTTTCGTCGTTGGTTTTTTGCATCAATGGTTGGTAGTGTTGCTTTGTGTTTCGCGGGCGATTTGATGCTTTTGGACCATGGCGAAGATAGCGATGTTGTTCAGGTACAGATGCAAAAAGGACGCGATGTGTGCAAATTGTGGGTCGATAGCGCTGGGGGTGTCGAACGAGGTTCCTGCCATCGTGCGGTCAACTCCAGACATACCATTATCTACTGTACCCCTCGCAAGAAACTCTGCAAAACGCAACAAGAAGTACGAGACTTTGTGATGGCACTGCTTGTTCAGCCTGGCTTCCAGGTCAAAGACAAGTCGCAACACAACAGCGGTTATCAAGCCTGCGTCGACAACAGCGGCGGCGTGACCTCTCGCCTCGTCGCCTGCAATCAAGCTGAGTTGCAATATCAGGAGATCCTGCTCAACAGCACATATCAAAAAACGATGCAACGCCTCGATCCCAAACATCAGCGTGAGCTCAAACGCGTCCAACAACTTTGGATACAGTACCGTGACGCCAAGTGTGCTTTTCTCTCCGATCTTACTGGTGGCACACTGGATATACTCAACACGGGAAGTTGTTACATCGATACCACTGTCCTGCGCATCCAGGAGTTGAGTCGGCTGTTTCCGTAGTCTTTACCAGTACAACACCACCCGCCGCCGTCCCCATCGCAGGGCGCGGCGACGGTCGGTCCCCATGTAGATGTCGATGTGGTTGTGGAGGCGGGGATTCATTTTGTCTCGGACAACGTAAGTGCCGGGGAGCCCGCCGATCTTGACGCGCACGCCGTTGGTGATGCCGTATTTGCGGATCAGATCAGGGGAGACGGCGATGATCTTCATGCCCGGGCGGATGCGGTTGTTCCATGCGGCGAGGAATGGGGTGCTGTCGGTTTGGCTTCGATGGGATGTGTAGGCGGTCGCAACAACACGCAACTTGCGTTTGAACTTTTTTCCATTGGTGAATTTGAAGGCATTCCTGGCCTGGTCGATTCGTGCCTTTTCTGCCTGGGTCTCTTTTTGTTTGCGCGCGGCGGCCTCTTTGGCTTTGCGCTCGGCGGCAGCTTTGGCTTTGGCTCTGCGTTTGCGCAAGGCTTTTTGCCGTGCCAGGCGCGCGATCAACTCTCGCTCATAGCGTCGTTTGCGCTCCTGAGTCTCCTGCTCTTTTTTGGCGTTGGCGACGATGCGGTCGATCGTTTTCTGCGCAAGGGGCATGACCAGTTTTTGCCCAGCCCAGATGGAGCCGTTTTGGTCAAAATGGTTGAGCATGCGTATCGCATCAAAGTCAACACCAAAGCGTTGGCTGATCGACTCAGGCGTATCACCTGCCCGTACCCGATAGGCGGGCTTCATCCCCGGAATGATGTGCAGCACTTCACCGGCCTCGACGGTTGTGTTCGCATCCAGATGGTTGAGTTTGCGAATCTGATAGGGGGTCAGATGGTAGGCGCTTGCCAGCGAGTCGATGGTTTCGCCGGCAACCACTTCATGCGTGAGCAAAACTCCCTCTTGCGGGATTGTTTTGGCAGAGGATTTGGATCGGGCAGTGATCGCCAGGGGAGAGGAGCGCAGCGTTTCGGATGTGTGAGGGTGCAGGCGCAGGTGGATCTTTTTGGCAAAAACCTCTTCAAGGGTTTGTCCGTCGTGAAAACGGAGCTTCTCCATAGTGCTCGGGTGATCGAAATGGCGGATCTCCCCGTCGATCTCTTGATCGACATTGGCATGCTTGAGTGAGAGCATGGCCGTAACGGTCATAGCGGCAATGGTCGATGCTGCGATAACGATCCGCTTCATGTGCTTCCATACTGGCCCTTAGAGAAAGGCCAGCATCTCCTCCTCAATCCGGGCTTTGTCTACTACTGTTTTGTGTACAATGGCCTTGTCGAACAGATCCAGGACAAGGCGCGGGATCGAGACCTCCAGTTTCTGCCGGACCGCCTCCAGCGCTTCGCGGTCGTTGGAGGTCTTGATGCCGAGCGCATCGGCTACGGTGGTGCTGAATTTGGTCCACTCTGCCGTCGAATAGAGAATGGCAGGCAGCGGCTCATCCCGCAAAGTCTCAAAAGCCTTGATGCAGGTGGCAGTATGGGGGTCCATCAGATACCCCTCCTGCGCATAACGGGCGATCACCTCTCGTCCTTCGGCATCGGTACTGGAGATGGCATCGAAATCTTCCTGGATCGCACGCAGCTGAGCCTTGTTGAGGCGGTACACCCCATCGGTTGCCAGCGCCTCCATCCATGCACGGGTCTGCTCCGGGCCAAACTTGTCAAACAAGACCCGCTCAACATTCGAGCTGATGAGGATATCCATTGCGGGTGAAGCGGTCTGAATCAACTGACGGTCGCGGATATCGTATATGCCGGTCGTGATCCAGTCGGTCAAAATATCATTGGCATTGGAGGCGATGAGGATTTTGCGTACAGGCAGACCCGCTTTTTTGGCATAGTAGGCTCCCAGAGCGTTGCCAAAATTACCGCTGGGAACGATCAGATAGACCTCGTCACCCAATCCAATTTCGCCTCGACGAACCAGCTCGAGATAGCTGTGAATGTGGTAGATGATCTGGAAGATAATGCGCCCGAAGTTGACCGAATTGGCCGCAGAGAGCTCGATGCCTTTTTGGCGCAATGTGGTGCGAAATGTCTCCGACGAAAGGAGCGATTTGAGGGCCTGCTGGGCATCGTCGAAGTTGCCACGGATGCCGATCACCTTGAGATTGTCAGCCGCTTCGGTGACCATCTGCAGGCGCTGTACGTCGCTGGTACCACCGGCAGGATAGAGGCATGCGACACGGATGCCGGGCTTCTCTTTGAAGGTCTCAAGGGTTGCCGGACCCGTATCGCCACTGGTGGCAGCAAGGATCAAGTACGATTCATTGCGTTGCTGGGCCAGTGTGCTGAGAATCACACCAAAAGGTTGCAGTGCCATATCTTTGAAAGCACGGGTCGGGCCGTGATAGAGTTCGCTGACGTAGCACTGTTCGCCGATGGAGACAACCGGAACAGGATTGTTGGGATTGTCGAAGAGGTCGTATCGGCTCAATGCTTCCCAGAGCAGATCCTCGTCGATGTCGATCGCAAAGCTCTGGAGCAGGTCAAATGCGAGACGTTTGTAGTCGCTGTGGATGTATTCGCTCAAAAAGGTAATTCCAAGATCGGGCAACGACTCGGGGACAAACAATCCGCCGAAATCGGCACGGGGATCGAGGATCGCCTGAGAGAAATCAACCGCTTCCGAATGCGAGCCGTCGCTGCCGCGGGTTTGAATAAAACGCATGATGCCCCTGTTGGTGTTGATTTTGGGGAAGTATTATACCCAAAACCGTCCGCAAAGGCGATTAAACGCGCAGGTGATCGGGCGGCTTACAGTTCGATGCAGGTACCAATGCCGCTGTTTGTCAGGATCTCGAGCAGGAGGGCATGTTCGACGCGACCATCGATGATATGGGCTTTTTTGACACCTCCGCGTACAGCCTCGATGCAGGCGTCAACCTTGGGAACCATGCCACCGTGAATGGTGCCATTTTCTTTGAGTGTCTGGACCTGATCGATGTCAAGATTGGAGAGCAGGCGACCATCACGCTCCAGCACCCCCGGTGTATCGGTCAAAAAGAGCACCTTGCGTGCTCCCAGCGCAGTAGCGATCTGGCTGGCAGCAAGGTCGGCATTGATGTTGTATCCCGGATGTCCAAGACTGCCACCGCCAGCGATGGGAGCAATCACCGGCACAAATCCATCCTCCAGAATATTGGTGACCACTTCGGGCCGTACCTGCGCGATCACACCGGTATAGCCAAATGTGCCCTCCGATTTGGCAACCGCATCAAGAAAACCGGCATCTTTGCCGGAGATGCCGATCGCGCGGGCGCCCTGGGAGTTGAGCAGAGCAACGATCTCTTTGTTGATCTCGCCACTGAGCACCATCTCGACGATGCGCATCGCCTCTCGGGTCGTAACACGCTGACCATCAATGAAGCGGCTCTCGATTCCCAGATCGTTCAACAGTCCGGTGATGTTTTTGCCGCCGCCGTGCACCACAACCGGTCGCATGCCGACGGCGTGGAGCATGACGATATCCTGAGCGAAACTCGCCTTGAGTGCGTCGCTCTCCTGGGCCGAGCCGCCGTATTTGATGACGACGATATCGCCGTGAAATCTTTTGATGTAGGGGAGAGCCTCAAGCAGGGTTTGTACAATTTTGACTTTGTGTTGCATGGTTGGGTGTGTCCTGTGTAATCTGGAGTGTGTCAGCGGTGGTGCTGTGCGATGGATTCGATTGCCTGGCAGATGTATGCGACCTCATCGTCACGCAGTTGTGGATAGATTGGCAGCGACATCATCTTTTGAAACGCATCCAGCGCGACGGGAAAATCAAACACCTTCAGGCGGTATTTTTCTTTGTAATATTGGGTAAAATTGAGCGGAACATACTGGACGCCTGCTTCGATCCCTTTTTCTTTGAGTTTGCGTGCAAATGCATCGCGGTTGGTCTCGATACGGACGATGTATTGTGTATAGAGATGGTCCGGGTGTGCAGCAGGAAGCTGTACATTCTCGAGGTGGCTCAATGCTTCGGTATAGTGTGCAGCTATGGCGCGTCTGCGTTCGAGGTCGTGATCGTAACGGGCAAAAAGTTCCCGGCAGTAGAGTGCCGAGAATTCATTCATGCGGTATTCGCATCCGACCTGCACCACATCGTAGAGGTATGCTACGTCGTCTGCTGCATAAGTGAGGCCATGATTGCGCATCAGTTTTCCCCGCTCAAAATAGGTCGCATCATCCGTCAGCAACATGCCACCGGAAATGGTGTTGTCGATGCGCGATCCAAATCCGATCACCATCATATCGCTCCAGAGGCCTGCTTCGGGTGCCCCGATCAGTTCGGTGGCCTCTTCGATCACTTTGAGGTTGTACCGATCGGCAACCTCTCGGATCGCTTGCATGGGAGCCGGATGGCCTCCGACATGTGCGACGATAACGGCGCGCAATTTTTTTCCAGCAATCTCATCGGCCACA
Source organism: uncultured Nitratifractor sp. (assembly GCA_964634965.1). Lineage (GTDB taxonomy): Bacteria > Campylobacterota > Campylobacteria > Campylobacterales > Sulfurovaceae > S017-3. The sequence continues at coordinate 6,526 of CAZWMZ010000082.1, forward strand.
CGGCGCAATGCATCGGGATCGATTGCAAAATGGTCGGGATCAATATCGACAAAGACCGGTTCAGCATCAAAGTGGCGTACCACTTCGGGTAGATCCACGAAGCCGTTGACAGGGCAGAGCACCTTGTCGCCCCGCTTGAGATCGAGCGCGCACATTGCCAGATGCAGGGCAGCCGTTGCACTGGAGGTGGCCAGTGCATGCTGTTTGCCTAAGACAGCAGCTACGTCGGCTTCGAGGGCTTCGGATGCCTGAAACGTACCTGCCGCAACGCCTGCCGCGACCGATTCGGCCAATGTTTCCGGAAGGGAAATCTTTCGAAAGGGGATGGTGTGGGACATGGTGATGCTACCTGCAAAAAATTGTCATTGATTATAACACAAATGGGTTAACACTCCCCGGCGCCCAGCTCGATCAGCTCCTCGCAGGCAAAACCGGCCGCCTTGCGTGCTGTGACATTCAGATGTGTGTGCTGGCGCACCCGCAGCCGGTACCGCTGTAAAATCGCACGAAAGGTCTCCCGCTCATTCACGCCCCGTTTGGCACACAGCCACCGAAACCACCGATCGCCTTTGCGCACATGATCGATCTCTTCGGTTTCGATCACGTTGAGTGCTTCGGACAACTCCGCGACCAAAGGATTCTCCATGTAGGGGGTGAGCTTGCGCGCAATCTGGGGATTGACATCGAGCCCGCCTGCCTCGAAATAGCGCGGGATCACCGCCATGCGGTCGAGTACGTCGCCAGCCGTTTTCATGCTCATCTCGAACAGTCCCGCGTGCACCGGCCAGTCGCCGTAGCGGTGCCCCAGTCGCTCAAGCAAACCGTGCAACATGCGGTAGTGGCGCACCTCATCCTCGGCCACGATTAGCCAGTCGCGTTGGTACTCCATAGGCATTTGCGGGAAGCGATAGACCGCATCGAGCGCCAGATCGATGGCGCTGAGCTCGATGTGGGTGATCGCATGCACCAGCACCGCCAACCCCTCACGGGTGCCAAAATCCTTGCGCTGAGGGAGTTCGCGCGGCGGGACGATACGGCATACCGAGGCATAAGATGGCTCAGCAAACACTTCGGGAACAAAACCGTCAGGGGGAGTCGGGGTGTTTGTGTTACAATACGCCAACAGCGCATCGATGATCGCGGATTTGGTCTCGACATCGGGCGTTTGGAGTGCCCGTTTACACTCGGCATAATATTCCATAGAGGTTATTATAGGCAATGGAGATTAAAACACAGCCCATGGGGGCATACCAGACCAACTGCTACCTTGTGACCGTCAAGGGAAAAACGCTCATCATCGACCCCGGACAGGATGCTACCGAATGGGTCTTGCAGCACGCCCAAAACCCTGTCGCGATTCTCAACACCCACGGCCATTTCGACCACGTGTGGAGTAACGGTGCGCTTCAAAAGCGGCTCGATATC
>CAZWMZ010000083.1:0-3446 GCA_964634965.1 uncultured Nitratifractor sp.
AAAGAGCAGATCATGACCCAAAACTACGCCTTGATGCAGCATTTTGTGCTGGTGACGCAGGGGATGCGCCCGCCCAAAGGAACCGTCTATGCCCCCACCGAATCGCCCAAAGGTGAGCTGGGGTTCCTCATCCGCTCTGAAGGCGAGCCCTATGCGTACCGCCTCAAGGTACGCGCACCGAGCTTCTTCCATACGGGCGTATTGCAGCATCTGCTCCCGGGCAGTTACGTTGCCGACGTGGTGACCATCATCGGCAGCACCAACATCGTCTTTGGCGAAGTGGATCGATAAGGAGGCAGGATGAAACGATACGATTTGCGTCATTTGCACGACGATTTTTACGATCGGATGATTGAGTTGATCGAGACGGGATTGCAGCCGGAGGAGGTGGGCATTTTTCTGTTTGAGATCGGCGATTTTTCTCCGATTCAAAAAAGCGCCGACGTGGTCAAAGCTCACGGACATGAACTGATGAATTCACTCAAATACAACGAGGTCGACTGGACGCTTGTAGTCAAACGAAAGGGGAGCCAATGAGTCACGTGGTTTTTTCAACCTGGCGGGGTGAACGGATCGACAACCGAGGCAAAGCGCCCGAAGAGCATGTGGAGTCGGCGTACGATCTGCCCGAAACCTACACCACCGATACCGCCACCAAGGCGTTTGTAGGCTGGGATGGCGTGGCGATCTTCACCGAAGAGATCGATGCCGTGCGTTTGGCCACTGAGTACGCGGCGCAGTACCAAAAGTATGCTCAGGCTTGTGGTCGGTGCGCACCGGGGCGCTGGGGAGGCCGGATCCTCTACGATCTGCTTGACAAGATCGCCCGGGGAGAAGGAGAGTTTGCCGACATTGAGCATCTGCGCGAAGTCGCTCAGACGATGATGCAGACAGCCAAATGTGAAATCGGCCGTACTGTCCCCAAACCGATCCTCGATCTGATGGAGCACTACAAAGATCAGTTTGATGCCTGTATCCTCGAGCAGAAAAAGTCGATCCATTACGACGAAGAGCGCACCTACATCGCCAAAGTGACCGCGCCGTGCTCGGATGCGTGTCCGTCGCATGTGGATATCCCGGCTTACATCGAAGGGGTACGGGATATGCAGTTTGGCGACTCGCTCAAAGCGACGCGTCAGACGATGCCACTGGCACATACCTGCGGGCGTGTTTGCCCTCATCCGTGCGAAGACGCCTGTCGGCGTGCCAACCTCGACGAACCGGTTTCGATCATGGAGCTCAAGCGTCTGGGTGCCGACTATGAGACTGATCATGGCCTGGGATATCTGCATCCGCAAGAGCCCAAACCGTTGCGAAACGACGGCAAAAAAGTCGCCATTATTGGTGCTGGACCGGCGGGATTGACTGCCGCGTACTATCTGGCGCTCGAGGGGATCAAGGTCGATATCTTCGAGGAGCTGCCTGTACTGGGCGGCGAAGTAGCTGTCGGGGTGCCGCAGTACCGCATGCCGATAGAGAAGTACAACCGCGATATTGAGCTGGTCACCTCGATGGAGGCGGTCACCGTCTATACCAACCACCGTGTCGATGCCGAGCGCCTCAAAGAGATCGATGCGGAGTACGATGCAACCTTGCTGGCGTTTGGAACGCGCCTGTCGAAAAAGGTGCGTGCTGCTAACGAGCGTCCCGAGATCAAAGGGTACTGGGGTGCTATCGATATGCTCGATCGGGTCAATCTCTGGGAAAAATACAAGATCGGCTCACCCGCATCCGAAGAACTCAAAGACAAAACCGTCGTCTGTGTCGGCGGGGGCTTTACCTCGATGGACGTGGTGCGCTGCGCGGTGCGTGAAGGAGCCAAAAAGGTGATCATGCTCTATCGCCGCGACGAGAAGACCATTATCCGCAACACCACCTACGAAGAGTACCACGAAGCGGTTGAGGAGGGGGTAGAGTTTATCTTCCACTCTGCGGTCGAAGAGATCATCGACGAAAACGACGTACTCAAAAAACTCAAGGTCAATCGTTTCGAACTGGTACCTGATCCCGATGGAGGGCGTCCACAACTGGTCAAGATCGAGGGAGCCGATTTTGAGATCGAGACCGATTTCCTGATCCCGGCGGTTTCGCAGTCGGCTGACCTGCAGCTGTTGCCTGAGGAGTGGGATATCCAGCTGACCAGCTGGAATACCCTACTGACCAATGGCAAAGACTACATGACATCGCGCCCCGGGCTCTTTGCAGCGGGCGACTGTGAGTATGGGCCGATGACGATCGTTAATGCCGTCGGCCAGGCCAAGCGTGCCGCTTCGGTCATCTCGCGCTACATCTACGATGGCGAAGTGCGTTTGACCGACGAGGAGATTATGGAGGATCACCTCAAAAAACTTAAGGTCTACAACAAAGAGGAGAAGGTCACCGGCTGGATGCCGGGCATTCCACGCCACGTCAGCGAAAAATTGAGTGTCGAGGAGCGCAAGACCAACAACAAAGAGGTCAATCTTGGCTTTACCGGCGATGAGGCGATCGCCGAGGCGGAGCGCTGCATGCGCTGTTATTATATCTCAATGGTGGCGGTGTAAGATGAGCAGAGTCGAACAGAACAAAACCATTACCCTCACGATCGACGGCAAAGTGTGCCAGGGCGAATGGGGTCAGACGATCCTTCAGGTTGCCCGCGCCAACGACATCTACATTCCGACCATGTGCTATCTGACCAAGGTCGAGCCGATCGCCTCGTGTCGTATGTGTGTCGTCGAGGTCGAAGGGGTCGAAGGGATGATCCTCTCGTGCCAGGAAAAGGCCGTCGATGGAGCCGTCATCGTAACCAACAACGACGACCTGTACCGCGAACGCCAAAACATCACCAAGCTGTACGATGTTAACCACCCGCTTGAGTGCGGTGTGTGCGACAAAAGCGGCGAGTGCGAACTCCAGAACAAAACCGCGGAGTTTGGCATCAGCGAGCAGAGCTTTAGCGCCCGCGATCAGCACCGTCCGGTTCAAAACTGGGGCTTTTTGAGCTACGATCCGGCGCTCTGTATTTTGTGCGAGCGTTGCGTCCATGTGTGCAATGAGGTGATTGGCGACGAGGCGTTGCAAATCAGCGTCGGGGGGTACAAATCGACCATCGTCAACACCAAGCTCGATCAAAACTGTGCCGAGTGCGGCGAATGTATGGCCGTGTGTCCGGTGGGTGCGCTGGTGAGCACCGACTTTAAATACACTGCCAATGCGTGGGAGCTGAACAAGATCCCCGCAAGTTGCGCACACTGCTCAAGCGGATGTCAGCTCTACTATGAGACCAAACACGCCTCGATCAACCAGACCGAAGAGAAGATCTATCGCGTGACCAATGAGTCGGAGTTTGCTTCGTTGTGCGGTGCTGGACGATTTGGGTTTGACTATGCCAATGTTGACGCGACGCAGGATGCTGCAGCCTTTGATCGAGCCGTTAAGGCACTGGCGCGAGCCGAAACGATTCG
>CAZWMZ010000084.1:0-8930 GCA_964634965.1 uncultured Nitratifractor sp.
TCAGCGCCCACAAGATCATCCCGACAATAACGATGACGATCGCCAAAGCGATGATGGTCAAAAGGCCTTTGGAATTTTTGGGGCTCTGTTCGGGGTCGCTGATGATCAGGTCGTCAAGGTGGTGGTCGTTCATGATCTAACTCCCAAAATGTGTTTTTTTTGATTATAGCAGAAAAAAGTTAATATAATATTAGTTAATATATAGCCCGATCATAGATCACAAATTGGCGTGCCAGCTGGGTCAACTCTTCGCGCACCTTGGCATGAAGGGCTGTATCATCGATATGGTCGAGCACATCGGCAATGCGATGGGCGATGATCTCAAACTCCGCTTCGCGCATGCCGCGCCGTGTTAACGCCGGCGATCCGATGCGTATCCCGCTGGTGACAAAGGGGCTGCGGGTCTCACCAGGGACGGTGTTTTTGTTGACCGTGATGCCCGCAGCACCCAGAGCTGCATCGGCATCTTTGCCACTGAAGGCTTTGTCGAGAAAGCTCACCAATACCAGATGGTTGTCGGTGCCGCCACTGACGAGATCGTAACCGCGTTCGGTCAGCACCTCGGCCAGTTTGGCGGCGTTGGCCTTGACCTGGCGAGCGTAGGTTTTCCATTCGGGTGCGAGATTGTGTTTGAATCCGACCGCTTTGGCCGCGATGACATGCACAAGCGGTCCGCCCTGCAGTCCGGGAAAGATGGCCGAGTTGATCTTCTTGGCGATCGTTTCGTCGTCGGTCATGATCATGCCTCCGCGCGGCCCGGCGAGGGTCTTGTGGGTGGTGGTGGTGACCACATGCGCGTGCGGAAAGGGGCTGGGATGTTCGCCTGCTGCAACCAGTCCGGCGATGTGCGCAATGTCGGCGAAGAGATAGGCATCCACCGCATCGGCGATTTGACGAAAACGTGCAAAGTCAATCTCGCGGGCATAGGCTGATGCGCCGCAGACGATGATGTCGGGCTGGGTAATGCGTGCAATCTCCATCACCTTGTCGTAATCGATCCGCCCGTCGAGTTCGACGCCGTAGGTGAAGCTGTGGTAGTTTTTGCCCGAAAAGCTCACTTTGCTGCCGTGCGTCAGGTGCCCGCCGTGACTCAGATCCATGCCCAGGATCTTATCGCCGGCTTTGAGCAGGGCAGCATAGACAGCACCGTTGGCCTGCGAACCGCTGTGGGGCTGGACGTTGGCATAGCCGCATCCGAAGAGTTTTTTGGCCCGCTCGATCGCGAGCGCTTCGACACGGTCAGCATATTCGCATCCACCGTAGTACCGTTTGCCTGGGTAGCCTTCGGCGTATTTGTTGGTCAGCACCGACCCCATCGCCTCCATCACCTCGGGAAAGGTGAAGTTTTCCGATGCGATCATCTCGAGATGATCGGTTTGGCGCTGCCATTCCGACGCAATGGCAGCATAGACCTCTGGATCAAAGGTTTCGACAGCATAACTCATTGATATATTCCTTGCATGGATTGTGTGGGGTATTGTACTCTCATTTTGGTTAGGAACCCTCTATCCCACATCCCAAACCAGAATACCGATATCCGGATTTGGGTTTTCAGGGATTCTGTTGGGTCTCTTGGCAGCACCTTTGCTTATGCGTCGTCGGGAACACTGGGCTCTCCCGTCTCGGGTCGCATTGCCGGAAACAGCAGCACATCCCGGATGGAGTGCTGATCGCTCAGGAGCATAACGAGCCGATCGATCCCGATCCCTTCGCCTGCGGTAGGCACCATCCCGTAGCTGAGCGCACGGACAAAGTCGGTATCCATGTGCATCGCCTCGTCGTCTCCAGTGGTCTCTTTGGCCTCAACCTGCGCGCGAAAACGCTCATATTGATCGAGGGGATCGTTGAGTTCATTGAAACCGTTTGCGATCTCCTTGCCGGCAATAAAGAGTTCAAACCGCTCCGCGATCTCCGGATGCGTATCGCTGCGTCGCGAGAGTGGGGAGATATCGATCGGATAATCGATGATAAAGGTCGGATCGATCAATCTGGCCTCGACAAACGCATCAAACAGTTCGGCCTGCACGTATCCCAGGGTCAGGTGCGGATCGCTCTCGATCCCGTGGTCGCGCAGATACGCCAGCCCGCGCTCGCGGTCGGTCGCCACCTCAGGCGGCACTCCGCCGATCGTGGTAAGCGCCTCGACAAACGGTATACGGGCAAACGGTGTCTGCATCTGGATCGTCTGGTCGCCATACACAAGCTGCTGCGGCAGATCGAGGTGCGTCAACAGATCCTCAAACAACGCTTCGGTCAAACGCATCAGATCGTGATAATCGTGCCATGCCCAATAAAATTCGATGGAGGTAAACTCCGGATTGTGCGTCGCATCCATCCCTTCGTTGCGAAAGTTGCGGTTGATCTCAAACACCGCCTCCATGCCGCCGACAATGAGACGCTTAAGATAGAGCTCAGGTGCAATACGCAGGTAGCGATCGACCCCAAGCGCATTGTGATGGGTGACGAAGGGTTTGGCATTTGCACCGCCAGGGATGGGGTGCATCATCGGTGTCTCAACCTCGAGAAAGCCCTGACGTTCAAAAAAGTGCCGCACCTGCGACACGATCCGACTGCGCAACTCAAAGAGACGCTTGACCTCCGGATGCATGATCATATCGAGGTAGCGCTGACGGTAACGTATCTCCTGATCCTGCAGCCCGTGAAACTTCTCCGGCAAGGGATGGATCGCCTTGGTCACCAGACGCATATCGGTACAGTGGAGGGTCAGTTCACCGGTTCGTGTCACAAAAGGATAGCCGGTCACCTCTATGATATCGCCCACTTCAAAGAGTTTTTTAGCGACGGTATTGTAGAACCCTTCGGGGAGCGCATCGCGATTGTAGTAGATCTGAACCAGCGTACCGTCATCCTCGATCTTGGCAAAAGCAGCCTTGCCCATGATGCGAATGAATCGAATCCGTCCGGTCAGCGTATAGAGGCGCGAGGGGTCTTCACGGGAGCCTTCGGGATGCTGCATCAGATCGGCACACTCGGCCAGAAAGGTGCTCGCCGGAGTCCCCCGGCGAAGACCGGCTGGATAGGGATTGTGGCCTGCTTCACGCAAGGCCTGGGATTTTTTGATCCGTTCCTGGATATAGGGGTTGTCAAATATCAAGAGAGTTTCCTTTGGCAATGTTCACACAACCCCACGATCTTCATCGTGTGGTCGGTCATGTTGAAATGGTATCGTTGGGCAATGGCACGCTGGCGCTCCTCGATCAGGTCATCGTGAAACTCGATAATGGTACCGCATGCAGTGCAGATGAGATGATCGTGATGCTTCTTCAGGCCGATCTCATACTTTTTGCCATCTTTGCCGAACGAGATTGACTCGGCCAGTCCCGAGGTCTCCAGCAGTGTCAAGGTCCGATAAACAGTCGCGATACCCACGTTGAGGTCGGGGTTGTCCCGGGCGACCATTCGATGGATCTCTTCGGGAGAAAAGTGGCCGTCGTTTTCATAGAGCGTCTTGAGGATCGCTTCACGTTGGCGGGTAAATTTGAGCTGATTCTCTTTGAGCAGACGGGTAAACTCGTCCAGCAAAAAAGCGTATTCGACCATCAATGCCCTTTGGCAGGCGCAGGGGCAATCTGAACGGTTCCCGGCGTGGGCAGATGGATCAGGTAACGGCCGATCCGTTTGAGGGGTGGAGCAAGATGGCTCCGATCCAGGGACGATGCAAACGCATTGTGAATCACATCGCTGCTGAGCAGACTCGCCGCCAACACCGAAAAGATCAACAGGTATTTGAAGGCAGCGACACCCATCCCGCCCCAACGGCTCGCAGCCGTATGCGGCAGAGCGCGCAACGCCGGAAAGATCGATCCGACGAACGTACTTCCACCCCAGATCAGCAACAAAACCAACGCAAACGCCAGCAACTTCGACAGCGAAAGATTGCCGATCTGCCATATCTGATCGAGCATTTTGCCGACCGGCTCAGCTGCCCGCGTGCCGACAAACACACCGCCGATGAGGCCGACAAATCCGACCAGTTCACGCATCACACCGTTGATATATCCTTTGAGCGAAAGGATGAGGATCAACAGAACAATTGCCGCATCGATCATGCCCAAACCTCAAATCAAATTGCGCAATTCGTCGGGTTTGGTCGAGAACTGCATCGCTGTCTGCTTGCTGATCACACCCGCTTTGACCAGACGGACAAAGGCTTGTGTCTGGGTCTGCATACCGGTATCTTCCTGCCCCAGCTGCATCGACGAGTAGATCTGGTGGACTTTGTCCTCACGGATCAGGTTGGCGATGGCGTGGTTGACCACCAGGATCTCAGAAGCTGCCAGTCGTCCCCCGCCGATCTTGGGCAGCAGCGCCTGAGCAATGACCGCCACAAGTGAGCTCGAAAGCATGGCGCGAATCTGAGGCTGCTCATCACCGGAAAAGACGTCGATGATCCGGTTGATGGTACCCGGAGCCGAGTTGGTGTGCAGCGTACCAAAGACGAGGTGTCCTGTTTCAGCGGCTGTCAACGCAGCGGCGATGGTCTCCTTGTCCCGCATCTCCCCGACGAGGATAATGTCGGGGTCCTGGCGCATGGCGTACTTCAAGGCCGTTGCAAAGCTTGCGGTGTCTTCGCCCACGCCACGATGGGAGAAGACGCACTTTTTGTTCTGGTGGACAAATTCGACCGGATCTTCGACGGTGACAACGTGTTTGGATTCGGTAAGGTTGATCTCGTTGAGCATCGCAGCCAGTGTGGTCGATTTACCCGAACCGGTCGGCCCGGTGACGAGGATGAGGCCCTTTTCACGTCGTATCAGTTTTTTGTAGATGAGAGGGGCATTGAGATCGTTCAGCGACGGTACATCGATGGGAATGACCCGGAATGCAGCCGCCATCTCGCCCAGTGTGCGGTAGAAGTTGGCCCGGAAACGACCGACGCCTTCGAGTTCGAGGGCGAAGTCCAGCTCGTTGTTCTCTTCGAAGGCCAGTTTCTGCTTTTCGGTCAAGAGTGCATAACACATCTCTTCGATCTGCGGGCCGGTGAGCTTGGGCAGATTGACCGGACGCAACGCACCATCCAGGCGCAACAGCGGTTCGCTCCGGCTGATCAGGTGCAGGTCCGACGCTTCATGGGCGACGATACTCTGAAGCAATTTTTTGATGTTGTTTACCGACATGGTATGGCTCCTTGGTGTTTAATCGATGATGGCGGGCACGATAAAGAAGTGGTCCGCACTTTCGGGTGCGCGATCGAGGATCGCCTCGGAAACAGCCGGATCGGTCTGAGGCCGATCGGCACGCAAGGGCGTACCCCCCTCCAGCGTTGAAAAGGCCGCATCGAGATGTTCGGTATCGCACGCATTGAGGTTCTCGACGTAGGCGACGATTTCGCTGAGTTGCGCCATCACTTCCTCTTTTTTATCGGCATCGATCCGAAGGCGCGAGAGCGTTTCGAGCCGGGTCAGAAGGGCGGGGTCGATCTGCACGGATTTCCTTTGGGTAGTTATGTTAGAATTCGAAGCATTATAATATAAAAGAGATAAAAGATGCACAACGATTCCCCTCAAACGCACGAAGCCACCCCGCGAGAATTGCCGGTTGTTGACCTGCTGTTGACCTGCCTGGCAACCCCTTCGGTCACACCAGACGATGGCGGGTTGCTCGAACGCATCGCAGCCTATCTGCCGGACTACGAAGCGATCTGGCGCAACGAAGGGGGAGTGAAAAATCTTTTTCTCTCACGCCGTTTCGCTCCCGGGCCCCATCTCTGTTTTGCCGGTCATGTCGATGTGGTCCCGCCGGGAGAGGGATGGAGAACACCGCCATTTGTTCCGACGATCGTCGATGGTATGCTCTATGCACGGGGGGCGCAGGATATGAAGAGCGGGGTCGCCGCTGCGCTCAATGCGCTGCGCCAAACCGAAACGTTTGCCGGAACCTTGTCGCTGCTGCTGACCTCCGACGAAGAGGGCGAAGCGGAGTTTGGTACGCGCATACTGCTCGAACACCTTCAGTCGCTTGGGCGGCTGCCCGATTATTGTGTGGTGGCCGAGCCCACATGCGAAGAGACCTTTGGCGATGCGATCAAAATCGGGCGCCGCGGCTCGATCAACGGCATCATCCGCATCCAGGGACGGCAGGGGCATGCGGCCTACCCCGAAAAAGCGATCAACCCCGTCCATCAAATCGCCCCGCGCCTGGCCAGACTCGCCGGCGTCGATCTCGATACCGGTGATGACGATTTTGCCCCCAGCAAACTGGTCATCACCGACATTCGCGGCGGCATGGAGGTGACCAATGTCACCCCAAACCAACTGCAGATTATGTTCAACGTTCGCAACTCTACCGCCACAACACGCGACGATGTGCAGCGGTACGTTGAAGAGGTGCTCGCCGGACTGGAGTATACACTGACCTTGACGCAAAACTCTTTTCCGTTTGTGACCGCCCGCGATTCGGTCCTGGTACGCACCCTGCAAGCGTCGGTCGAAGCCGTTACGGGCATCCAGCCTGCCCTCTCCACAGCCGGCGGTACCAGCGATGCGCGCTTTATGGGAGCCCATGGGATCGAAGTGGTGGAGTTTGGCACCCGCAACGATACGATCCATGCGCCCAACGAACGGGTGGCGATCGAAGAGGTCGAAGCGCTGGAACGGGTTTTTCAGGTGTTGATCGAACGGATCGGGCACGCAAACGACTTTTAATCGAAAAACCATTATAATGGCATCAGCACAAGATTCCGACGCGCGACAGACTGCGTATTGGTATCCCTTCTCAGTCACACCAACTTCCCAGTTTCCACAAGAGGATCCATGAACGAAACCAAACAAAAAAACCAGAACAACGGCCGCAAAAACGGTCACAATCGTACCCATATCCCCGTCAAAGGGTACAAAATCGAAGACCTCCAGCAAAAACCGATGGAGGAGCTGCTCAAAATCGCCACCGAGGTCAAGGTGGAGAACCCCAACGAATTCCAGCGCAAGGATCTGATCTTTGAGATCCTCAAATCGCAGGTGAGCCAGGGAGGCTACATCCTCTATACCGGCATCCTTGAGATCATGCCCGATGGATACGGCTTTTTGCGCTCGATCGATGGCAACTTTGCCAACTCCACCAACGACACGTACGTCAGCTCCACCCAGGTCAAGCGCTTTGCTCTGCGCAACGGAGACATTGTCACCGGCCAGGTGCGCGCGCCCAAGGAGCAGGAGAAGTATTACGCGCTGCTCAAAATCGAGGCGATCAACTATCTCCCACCCGACGAGTCCAAGAAACGTCCGCTCTTTGACAACCTCACCCCGCTCTACCCTCAGGAGAAACTCAAGCTCGAGTACGAACCTCTCAAGCTGACCGGTCGGGTCATCGACCTCTTTTCTCCCATCGGTAAAGGACAGCGCGCCCTGATCGTCGCCCCGCCGCGCACCGGTAAAACCGAGCTGCTCAAAGAGATCGCGCACGGCATCACCCACAACAACCCCGATGCGACCCTCATGGTGCTACTGGTCGATGAGCGCCCCGAAGAGGTCACCGATATGCAACGCAGCGTTCGAGGAGAAGTGTACGCTTCGACCTTTGATCTGCCGGCACAAAACCACGTTCGGACAGCCGAGATGGTGATCGAGCGGGCCAAACGGCGGGTCGAGATGGGCAAGGATGTCGTCATCTTGCTCGATTCGATTACCCGACTGGCACGCGCCTACAACACGGTCACACCCAGTTCAGGCAAGGTGCTCTCGGGCGGCGTTGATGCCAACGCACTCCACAAGCCCAAGCGCTTTTTTGGTGCCGCGCGCAACATCGAACACGGCGGCAGCCTCACCATCGTCGCTACCGCACTGATCGAAACCGGCAGCCGAATGGATGAGGTGATCTTCGAGGAGTTCAAAGGCACCGGAAACGCCGAGGTGGTTCTTAGCCGCTACGTGGCCGACCGCCGCATCTATCCGGCCATCGATGTGACCAAATCGGGCACCCGCAAAGAAGAGCTTCTGACCGATCCTGAAACCCTCCAGAAAGTCTGGGCGATCCGCAACGCCATGCAAAACATGGAAGAGGTCGAGGGGTTGAAATTCCTCTTTACCAAAATGAGCAAAACCCAATCCAACGACGCGTTTCTCTCGATCATGAACGAAGGCGCCTGAGGCGCACCCATGCAACCGACCTGCATCGAAAATTGGGAGGAGAGCCGTGCGCATCGGAGTGTTTGATTCGGGCGTAGGGGGATTGACGGTGCTGCGGGCACTTCTGGAACGCATCCAGGGGTGTGATTTTGTCTATCTTGCCGATACCGACTATGCACCCTACGGCGAAAAGAGTCACGACCAGATCCGTCGGCGCTCCGAGCGTATTGCTCGCTATCTGTTAGCCACGCACCGTATCGATGCCCTGGTCGTCGCATGCAATACCGCCACGTCCGCGGCGATCAGCCATCTGCGCACACTCTTTCCCGCACTGCCGATTGTCGGCACCGAACCGGGTATCAAGCCTGCCCTCGAACACACCCGTTCACACCACGTCGGGATCCTGGCCACACCGGCGACGTTGGCGGGCGAGAAGTATCAGACCCTGGCCGATCGTCTCTATCATGGCACCGATGTTGTACTGCACGAGCAGGCCTGCCCCGGACTGGTCGAGCAGATCGAAGCCGGTCGCATCGATGCACCGGAGACCGAAGCGATGCTGACACGCTGGCTCACCCCCATGCGCGAAGCGGGTGTCGATACAATCGTGCTGGGGTGCACCCACTATCCGCTCGCAGGCGATGCGATTCGGCGCATCATGGGCGCCGAGGTGACGCTGATCGAAACCGGCGATGCGATTGCCCGGCGTTTGCGCGAACTCGTGACCATCCCACATCCCTCCAGTACCGCCCCCTCCTCGCCGGTACACATTGTGGCAACTGGCAAGCTGAACAAAGCGACCGTAACACGCATTTTGGGCCGAAGCGTATCGTATGAGCCGATCCA
>CAZWMZ010000085.1:0-4511 GCA_964634965.1 uncultured Nitratifractor sp.
CGCTCGCCTGAGCACTCACGGTTGAAAACGACGCCAGTACAGGTAAGTGATCCGAATAACCTCGCCCCTGATGCTTGCCATGCCGATAGGCCCACCGTTTGATGGCGCCATGACGACCAAAGAGGTAACGAGGTCGATAGACACGAAACGAATCGGCAACATATTCCCAGCCTCTCCCATCGTGCAGACTCGATGGGATCAAGATCGCATCGATCGCCTCTTTGTCACCAAAAAAATTGTGACTCCAGCGCTCAGCGATGCCCACCTCGGTCCACAGATTGCAATGCTCTCCGGGTCGCACATCGTCCAGACGTACGATCCGATCTTTTCGGAGCGTACGCAGCAGATGGTTGATACCGGTACGTCCACCAGTATCGTTATGGCGCGGATCGATCGTGTGTGCCTCATCCCAGTCGCTGTTAAAATCCCCCAGCAACAGATACTCGCTCCCTGCGGGCAATCGATCCAACCGCTTTTTGAGCGCCCTGGCATAGACGATACGCTCACTCTCGGGACCACGTTTGGAGCGCCAGTGGTTGACAAACAGGCGCAACGGCGGATCGGTGTCGAGTACCGCTTCGAGAATGCTGCGTTGATGACCATACCGGGTCACCAGCAGATCCCGAGTCTGACGCAAAGCGATGCGGCTCAGAAGCGCAACATGGATCGGGGTGGGCTTGGTATGGGTGATGGCTCGATAGGGATAAGCACACCCTGCTCGCGCAAGGGTGCGTTGCAGCTGCGCCAGTATTCGATCGTTTTCGACCTCCTGCAGACCGATCACATCAGCATCCAGATCGCAAATCACCTCGGTAAGGTTCTGGAGTTTTCGGGAGAGCATCGCCGCACTCCATCCATGATGACCGGGGATGTATTCGGCGTACTCGGTACCATCACGCTGAAGATCAAAAAGATTTTCGACATTGTAGCTGGCAAGCGTCAAAGCATCCAGGGGCAGCGCAAAGCTCAGCAGGAGCAATACAACCAGTTGATGGATGCGTCGGGGATGCTCCGGGCGCGACGTCCCGCGTCGCCACACTGACGAACGATTGCTCACGGCATAACGTCACAGATGTTTTTTGGCGATACGTGCGCTGGCAGTATTGGGGTATCCATCTACAATCGCCTGAAAAAAGCGCCTGGCTTGCGCTTTGTCGCCTTTCTTCTCCAGTGCCAGACCGGTATGCAGCAGCAGCTTATCCATGTAGGCAGCATGCTCGTTGGCTTCAGCACTGCGTTTGTACTGATCGACTGCCGTATCGTACGCACCGGTATGGTAGGCAATCTCACCGAGGTAGAAGTGGGTTGGGGCTTTTTTGTAGCCACGTGCCGCAAGGATATCAAATCGCCGCTTGGCCTCACGATACCGTTTTTGAGCAACCAGACGCACACCGCGACTGTAGAGTGCACTGGAAGAGGCACTGTTGAGCGATCCCGTTGCGGTGCCACTGGCGGCCGAAGATGTCGGCTTGGGCGCACTGGGCTTGGAGGCGACAGGCGTCTTGGACGCCGGGAGAGTCGTGCTGCGTTTAGCAAGGGCTTGCTTGAGTTCGGTTTTGGTTGCGCAGCGACGGCGTACACGATCGAGACGATCGGAGAGTTCTGCAATGCGCTTGGTATCACGGCTACTCGATGAGGACTGCTGCAAGGCACCCACGGCACGATTGAGACCTTCGATCACGCTGCGCAGACCGTCAATCTCTTCGCGCAACTGGTCAACCTGCTGGTGGAGTTTGAAGATTTCAGTCTGATTGGCCTTGATCCGTTTATCAGAGGAGTAGGTGCTGCGATACACCGACGGTTCTGCCCACACCATGGCGACCCAAAGTCCCATTAGCACAACGATTCGGCTCAGCATCGCTTACGGCACCGTGTTGATCTCGGCACGTCGGTTTTTGGCATGGCACGCGGGATTGCTTCCTCGACAAACCGGATTGCTCTCGCCGTAACTGACCACCGCAATTTTGGCCGCAGGAATACCATTGTTGACCAGAATGGCTTTGACCGCTTTGGCCCGCTTGAGTCCGAGTGCGTAGTTGTATTCGTCGGTACCAAACTCATCGCAGTTGCCTTCGATCCGCAGGCTGCTGTGCTGAACGGCCCGCTGAACCTTGGGCAGGTCACTCAGCACACGCTGGACCTGGCCCGAATCGAGTCGATAACTGTTGTAGCCAAAATAGAGCAGCCGAAATCCACTGCGGCTGACCCCATCGCTGCCGGTATATTTTCCGGCGCTGTCAACACCACCGGAGACCACCCCGTCACCTGCCAGAGAGGTCTGGGTGCGATCGACCTGCGCACCCTCAACTGTCGGTATGCGATGTTGCGTACATCCGGTGGCCCAAAACAGGCTCAAGCCGGCCAAAATAAGTATCGGGAGTTTGATGGTCATATTGCATCCTTTTTGATAAATTTTACCAGTCGAGTGACTGTATCTTGCGTTCGCCGAGCGGAAACAGCAACGACTGGTTGGTCTTGAGGCTCAGATAGCCCACGGCGTTGCCTTCGTAACTGCGCTTGATGTAGAGGATCGTCTGCCCATCGGGTGAAAAGCGCGGGAATTGATTGACCCCGTTGCTTGTGAGAGGACGACCGGGAGTTGCATCGGTGTGCGCCGTATAGAGATTGAAAACGCCCTGTCCTTCACGTGCACTGTAGACGACGGTATCGCCATAGGCATCCACGCTGTTGTTGTTTTTGCCGGCAAACACAATCTGCTGCACTGCTCCGGTCGCAAAGGTTTTTTTGAAAACATTGGGGTACCCCAACCGATTGGAGACAAAGACCAAACTGGCTCCCGCATCCGCATAGACGCCATTAACATCGATCCCCTGATAGGTCGTCAACTGCTTCGCCTTGTGGCTTTTGAGATCGTATTCGTAGATATCCGACTGTCCGCCAGGCGCCATCGTCAGTATCAGCCGCTGGCCATCCGAAGAGACATCGGAGCAGGCCAGCATTCCGGTCGAACTGGTAATCTGGGTTCGCTCGCCCGTATAGATGTTGAGCCGAAAGAGTGTCGGACGACCCTCGACGTAGCTGGTGTAGTAGATGCTCTTCTGCTCCGAATCGCCCCAGTGCGGAAAGAGATTGAGGCCTCCACGGATGATCACTTTGGTGAAATGAAACGTATAGTCGGCCAGAACGATCTCGCTCTGCTTGCGTCCAGTGTAGCGGGCAAACACAACGTATCGATTGATCCAGTCGATCGAGGGCAAACGAAGCGTACGCGCAATCTCTGCGACCGCCTTGTGCACCAGAAAGGGATACTTCTGGCGGCTGGCAATGCGGTAGCGTCTCTCAGAGAGCATCGAACCGTTTGCGGCGTTAAGCAGTTTGACCCAGAGGGTATACGGGCTGGATCCGGGGAGGAATTTGTACACCAGAACATAGTCAAGTCCCCGCAAAGCAGGATCAATCAGATTGCCGGTATAGGTACCGGGCAAATAACGCTCCTGCGGGCGAAACTGACCGCTGATTTTGAGATCGGCTACAAAGATTTTGTGCAGAGTCCGCGTCGTCTCAGAGGGTATGCTCCCATCAACGATGCCGATACGAATCCGTTCGTCGGCTTTTTTCTCAATCGTCAATTTTCCATCGAACTGTGCAAAGGCCAACAGCGAGACAAAGAGAAACAGTAGACCGTAGCGCATGGGACTCCTCTTGGTGAATATGCGTAACATTGTACCAAGGGGGGACTGAAATCTATATTAAATAGTATTATTAGCCGTTTCCATTGAGGTCTGCGTCTCTTTGTATCCCCTGTTCGCAATCACTTGGCAAGGATATCGGTCTCAAAATGATACGATCTGCCCGAAGGAGTCGGACCAAATCCCTGTGCCTTGAGTCGATCGAGATATCGAAGGATGGTTCGATCAAACTCCACATTGCCGCTGGGACGCAAAACACGGTAATCGAACGATCCATCCGGGTGTATGCGCAGATCGAGGACGATCCTGGCACCGGCAAAATTGCTTTGGGTCGGCCAGCCGTACAGCGCATCTTGTACACGGGCGAGGTAACGATTCTCTATGCCACGACCTCCAGAATGTTTCGTGCTGGATCCGCTTGTCGATCTTTCGGCCTGTTTGCGAGATGGTCCAGTGCGATGCTTTGTGCTTTTGCTGGATGATTTTTTTGCCGATTTTTGCGAAACCGTTGAGGAAAAAAGCGCACGTGTATCGATCGGTTTGGCCGGTTTTTTTCGGGGCTTGGTTGCTTTCTTTTTGGCTCTTTTTTTAGGAACTGGCTTGGGGTGTGCAGGTTTTTTGGATCGAGGACGATGAATCGGTTTGGGCTTTTTGTGGGATGTTTTGTGTGGTTTTGGTGACGGCTTTTTAGCCGGATGACTGGATCGCTTCTGCGCGGAACTCTGCTGCCCCAGAGAGCGAAGTGTCACGGCGATAGCCCCCGTATCGTGCGCAACGTATCGTACAGAAGGACGATGCTCTCGGTATCCAAAATAGTAGAAGATCCCAACAACAACCAGGAGATAGAGTGCCACCGCCCAT
>CAZWMZ010000086.1:0-3477 GCA_964634965.1 uncultured Nitratifractor sp.
GAGACGTTTCGATCGACCTATGTGCAGATGTTTATGCTGGGACGATACGACAAGAACCTCTTCGAGCCGGTCGTGACATCGCCTTATAGCCGCATCTATCGCCTGAAGATCTGATCATGACGTGGCGCGACCGGACGATCAAGCGGGCATTCGATCTGATCGTATCGTGCATCGGTTTGGTTGTGGTGTGGCCGGCGATTGTCGTTGCGTGGGTGATCGCGTCGATCGAGACGCGCAGCAACGGCCTGTTCGTCCAAAAACGTATCGGTCGATACGGCAAGCCTTTTCCTCTGTTTAAGATCAAAACGATGCGCGATACCCCCGGCGGCACGACGGTGACGACCGCTGTGGATGCGCGCATTACCCGAAGCGGCGCCTTTTTTCGTCGCACCAAAATCGACGAGCTGCCCCAACTGATCCATGTCTGTTTGGGACAAATGAGCCTGGTTGGCCCCCGTCCCGATGTGCCCGGATTTGCCGATCGACTCGAAGGAGAAGATCGGGAGATATTGCAGCTGCGTCCGGGGATCACCGGTCCGGCAAGCCTCAAGTATCGCGACGAAGAGGCATTGCTCGCAAAGCAATCGGATCCCGAAGCCTACAATCGCGAAGTCATTTGGCCGGATAAAGTAGCGATCAACCGACAATATATAACAGAGTACTCACTGAAAAACGATATAATGTATCTTTGGAAAACGGTAGCAGGATAATTCATGGAACGCATCTTCCTCTCACCCCCGCACATGAGCGGACGCGAACAAGCCTACATTGCTGAGGTGTTTGAGAGCAACTACATCGCACCGCTGGGGGCGTTTGTCGATCGGTTCGAAGAGGCGGTGTGCACGTATACCGGCGCGCAGCATGCTTTGGCGACCAACACGGCGACCGCGGCACTGCATCTGGCGCTTCGGGTGCTGGGTGTAGGGGAGGGGGATTATGTCCTGGCGTCGAGTTTGACCTTTATCGGGTCGGTCAATGCAGTTGTGTATCAGGGTGCTGAGCCGATTTTTGTCGACAGCGATGCGAGCTGGAACCTCTCACCCCGCTTGCTCGAAGAGGCGATCGCTCAGGCTCCGCGCAAACCCAAAGCACTCATCGTCACTCACCTCTACGGTCAGATGGCCGACATGGAAGCGATCTTGCGCATCTGTCGTGCCGAAGGGATTGCCGTGATCGAAGATGCGGCTGAATCGCTTGGGGCGACGCTACATGACAAGGCCAGCGGAACGTTTGGGGATATGGGGGTGTTCAGTTTTAACGGCAACAAGATCCTCACCACTTCTGGGGGCGGCATGCTCGTCTCGGATCGTGCCGAGTGGATCGAATACGCGCGCTTTCTCTCGACCCAGGCGCGTGAGCCGGTGGTGCATTATGAGCACAAGGAGCTTGGCTACAACTACCGCATGAGCAACGTGCTCGCGGCCATCGGCGTAGCACAGATGGAGGTGCTCGATGCACGTATCGAACGACGACGTGCGATATTTGATCGCTACGTTGCACAGCTTGGTACGATCGAAGGGGTAGGGTTTATGCCTGAGATCCCTGGCAGTCGTGGCAACCGCTGGCTGACGACTTTGACACTGGAGGGGGTGGATCCTGCCGCAGTGATCGCCGCGCTTGAGGCTGCCAACATCGAGAGTCGCCCGCTCTGGAAGCCGATGCACCTGCAGCCGCTCTTTGCTCAGGCCGATGCTGTTACGGACGGTACGAGTGAGGCGCTCTTTGCCCGGGGTATCTGCCTGCCAAGCGGCAGCGCCATGGGGGATGATCAGGTCGATCGCGTCGCGCAGATCGTACGGGAGGTGATCGGATGAGCAGCATACGAGCCTGGTTGCGCCCGACGGTGTTGACGCGTGCGCTCTTTTTTATCGCAGCCGACCTGCTGCTGTCGTTGATGACGCTCTATCTGGCCTATCTGTTGCGGTTTAATTTTGCGATCGAGCCCCGTTTTCTACAGACATTCTGGTATGTCTATGGTACGATAGTGTTTTTGAAAATTACCTGGCTCTATCTGCTGAAGATCTATTTCGCTGTGTGGCGTTTTTTTGGTCTGCACGAAGCGAAGCGCCTCGTATGGGGGCACCTGTTGACCTACGGAGGGTTTGGGGTGATCTATGCACTCTTTTCGGAGTTCTATGCCCCCTTTCCGCGTTCGGTGATCGTGATCGATGGTGTGCTCTCGCTGGTACTCATTGGTGGATTGCGTCTGCTCAAACGCCTCCTGCTTGAAAATCGCCAGGAGGCCGAAGTGCCGGCTCTGCTGATCGGTCCGCCTACCAAAGCCATCACGCTGATACAGAGTGCCCAGAAGGGCGAGATCGCGTTTTGGCCTCGGGCGATCGTTGCGCTCGATCCCGATGCAGGCGGACAGCATGCCTATATCGGCGGATTGCGCATCTATCCACCGGAGAAACTCGATGAGGTGATTGCGCGCGAGAAGTGCGAAGCGGCGATCCTGCTCACATCGATACCCCAGGAGCAGCTGCGCACACTGAGTGAGCGCCTGCACCATCTGGGGATCAAACAGATCAAACAGCGCAAGCTGCTCGGTGGTGAGCACGAACGCCTCGAGGATCTCTCGATCGAGGATCTGCTGGCGCGCCATCCAAAGGATCTCGATACCACTACGATCGCAGCATTTGTGCGCAACAAGCGGGTGATGATCACGGGTGCAGGAGGCAGCATCGGGAGCGAGCTGGTACGCCAATGCCATGCCTTCGGTGCCGAGGAGCTGATCCTGATCGATAACGGCGAATACAACCTCTATCGTATCGGCGAAGAGTTCCCAAAAGCGGCACTGCATCTGATCAGCATCACCGATCGTGCCCCACTCGATCGTCTGATCGAACGGACGCGCCCCGATCTGATCCTGCATGCTGCTGCCTACAAGCATGTTCCGCTGTGCGAGATCAATCCGCATGCGGCCGTCGTAAACAACATTCAGGGCAGCATTCATCTCATCGATGCAGCCATTGCGCATCGCGTGCCCCGTGTGGTGATCATCTCGACCGACAAAGCCGTGCGTCCAACCAATGTGATGGGGGCGACCAAGCGCATCGTTGAGCTGTACGCCCAAAACATCGAAAGCACCGACACAGAGATCGTAGCAGTGCGTTTTGGCAATGTCCTGGGATCCAGCGGCAGCGTTATCCCAAAATTTAAGCGTCAGATCGAGCAGGGGGGACCTGTGACCGTCACCGATCCTGAGATGACGCGTTATTTTATGATGATCCCTGAGGCCTGTCAGCTGGTTCTGCAGGCAGCAGCGATCGCCAAAGGGGGTGAGCTTTTTATCCTCGATATGGGTGAGCCGGTGCGCATCGTCGATCTGGCACGCCAGATGATCCGACTCTATGGCAAAGAGGAGGAGATTAAGATCGTCTTTACCGGCATCCGACCGGGCGAAAAGCTCTACGAAGAGCTGCTCATCTCCCCTGAAGATGTCGCGACTGAATACCCCTCAATCACCGTCGCTTC
>CAZWMZ010000087.1:0-2038 GCA_964634965.1 uncultured Nitratifractor sp.
CTCGATTCGCGGGGCAATCCGACGGTTCGTGTCACGGTCAGTCTGAGCGACGGGAGCAGCGGAAGTGCGATCGTGCCCAGCGGGGCAAGCACCGGCAAACGCGAGGCTCTCGAGCTGCGTGACGGCGGAGATCGCTACCTGGGCAAGGGCGTGCTCACTGCGATCGAAAATGTCAATACCACTTTGGCCGAAGCGGTCATCGGCATGAGTCCCTACAATCAGGCCGATGTCGATCTGAGCATGAAAGAGGCCGATGGCACAGACAACTACGGCGCGCTTGGAGCCAACGCCGTTCTGGGTGTCTCGATGGCCGTAGCACGCGCTGCTGCCGCGAGTCTCAAGATGCCGCTCTATCGTTATCTTGGCGGCGCTAATGCTGTGGTGATGCCTGTTCCGATGCTCAACATTATCAACGGTGGCGAGCACGCCAACAACTCGGTCGATTTTCAGGAGTACATGATCATGCCGGTAGGATTCGATCGCTTCAGCGAAGGGTTGCGCGCCTCGGCCGAGGTCTATCATCACCTCAAAAAGATCATCGACGGCATGGGCGAGAGTACCGCCGTAGGAGACGAGGGGGGATTTGCACCCAATCTCACATCCAACGAAGAGCCGATTCAGGTGATTATGCAAGCGATCGAAGCGGCCGGATACAAACCGGGAGAGCAGATCGCTATCGCGCTGGATGTGGCGGCAAGCGAATTGGTCAACGACGCGGGCAAATATGTCCTCAAATCCGAAGAGCGCGAGCTGACCAGCTCCGAACTGATCACCTATTACGAGCAGATGGTAGAGAAATATCCCATCGTCTCGATCGAAGACGGTCTGAGTGAAGACGACTGGGACGGATGGCAGGAGCTTACTGCGCGGCTGGGGGATAAAGTGCAGCTTGTCGGGGACGATTTGTTTGTGACCAATGCCGAAATTTTGGCCGAGGGGATCGATCGCCGCATCGCAAACTCGATCCTCATCAAACCCAACCAAATCGGTACCGTTTCCGAGACGATGCAAACGGTACGCCTGGCACAGCGCAACGGCTACACCTGTGTTATGAGCCACCGATCGGGAGAGAGCGAAGATACCTTTATCGCCGATTTTGCCGTTGCACTGGGAACCGGACAGATCAAAACCGGCTCAACCGCACGCAGCGACCGCATCGCCAAATACAACCGCCTCCTCTCGATCGAAGCGGAGCTGGGGCAGTTCGAATACCTCGGACACGAGATCTTTGGGTAACCGCATGCGCGCAGCCCCTCCGCCCGATTCGCATGAGTGGATCGGCTTTTCTCTCAAAAGCGTGGTGGCGATCCTGGTGGGGATGGCAGTGCTGATCTGGTATGCCCGCACTCTCCTGTACGGCGACAATTCCCTTCGGGTCCTGAACCACCTCCAGCAAGAGAGCGCCACCCTGATGCAGAGCCGCAACACGCTCCGCAACGCCAATCAACGCCTTCAGAAGGAGTATTTCGAGCTGTTGCAGTTGAGCGAATAGCGTCGTCCTGCATAGAGTATCCCACGTGCGGCAACCATCATGCTATGTGCTGCCGTTGCTTGCCGGCAGGGCTGTTCGTCGAGGATTGAGAAGCTTGATCAAAATCATGCCGATGACGACCTCCAGCAGGCTGGCCAATATCAGCATATAGTAGGTCTCCAGATCGATTGTTTCGGCACGATATCCGATCGTTGCGACCGCTACAAGCAGCGTCAGAGGCATCGCCAGCGCCAACGCCATAGAGAGTGCGTCTTTGGGAGCGGCAACCGTACGCAAGTGCCAGGCTGCAAGGATGCGAATGGCGAACATGACTCCGACGATCTTCAGCGCACCCAAAACGATGGCGGTGTTGAGCAGCATCCTCAGATCAAACGACGCGCCCACATGAAAAAAGAAGATCGGTACCAGCAGACCAAACCCCAGGCTGGAGAGCTTCTCTTCGAGATGCTTTTCGTGGTGGAAAAAAGCCGAGATCGCTACACCGGCAATGAAGGCACCCAGCGCCAGCTCCAGATGCAATAGCAGCATCACAGCAATCAGGATAAA
>CAZWMZ010000088.1:0-4331 GCA_964634965.1 uncultured Nitratifractor sp.
GGCAAAACCAAGTTCAATTAGACGCTTTTGGGTATAATGCGGTCTATTATCCCGTTATGACAGGAGAGCCCATGAGCATCGACTACCGTGCCGAGATTGAGCGACTGAAACAGCAACTGGACGTGACCGTCGTTGCCCACCACTATCAGCGTGATGAAGTGGTTGAGGCGGCCGATATCGTTGGTGACAGTCTTGAGTTGGCTCGCAAAGCCAAAGAGACCCCCAGTGAGTGGGTGGTTTTTTGCGGTGTTGGATTTATGGGGCAGAGCGTCAAAGTAATCGCCCCCGAAAAGCGGGTTGCTATGCCCAAGATCGCATGCTGTGCGATGGCGCGCATGATCGATGCGAGTTATTTCGACGATACGGTGCAGTATATGATCGATCACGGAATCGCGCGTAAGGATATCCTGCCCATCACCTACATCAATTCCGATGCAGCGGTCAAAGCCAAAGTAGGCGAAATGGGCGGCTTGGTCTGCACTAGCTCCAACGCCTACAAAATCATCGAAAAAGGGCTCGAAAGCGGTAAAAAAATCCTTTTTGTTCCCGATCGATGCCTGGGGCAAAACTTTGCCAACCAAATGGGACTGCGCAGTTGTGTTATCGGAGAAGGGGAGTGCGATCCTAATGCTGCCGATGTGATCTGTTACAACGGTTTTTGTTCGGTGCACCAGCTCTTCAGCCCCGATGATGTGCGTTTTTATCGTCAAAAATATCCCGACATTCAGATCGCCGTCCACCCCGAGTGCGATCCGCGCGTGGTGGAGATGGCCGATTTTGTCGGCTCGACTTCGCAGTTGATCCGCTACGTTTCCGAGCTCGATCCCAACCAAAAAGTGGCCGTAGGCACCGAGTACAACCTCGTCAACCGCATGCGCAAAGGCAACACCTACGTTCTCTCGGCGACCAAGCCCGAGTGTCCTACGATGAACGAAACGACCCTCGAAGATCTCTACCGTACCCTCAAGGCGATCGAGGACGGTGAGCCCATAAACGAAATCGAAGTGGATGCCCACACCCGCACCTATGCCAAGCTTGCTCTGGATCGTATGCTGGAGATCAAATAGCATGCACCACGAAGCGTTTATCCGGGCGGCACTGGATGAAGACATCGGGCGGGGCGATCTCTTTGCCCGTATCAGCACATCCAGGCCGATTCGCGCCTATATTGTCGCTAAAAGTGACGGAGTTTTCGCCGGGCGCGAGTATATTGAGGCGATGGAGCGGATGTTTGATCTGCAGATCGAGTGGCATACCGAAGATGGCGCACCGTTTCGCTCGGGCGATCGGCTGTTGTATGTCTCGGGAGCGTCGCAAACGATCCTCTCGCTTGAGCGGACAATGCTCGATATCGTCCTGCACGCCAGCTCCATTGCGACCTTGACAGCGCAGTACGTTGCCAAGCTCGAGGGTACGGGTGTGAAGCTACTCGATACCCGCAAGACCCGCCCGCTGCTACGTACGTTTGAGAAATACGCCGTCCGCTGCGGTGGCGGGCTCAACCACCGTATGGGGCTGGATGATTGTTTGATGCTCAAAGATACGCACCTGAAAACCATCGATGATCTGGATGCGTTTATGGTCGAGGTGCGTCGCAAGATCCCTTTTACCTCCAAGGTCGAGATCGAATGCGAAACCCCCGAACAGGCTGAGCGCGCCATGGCCGCGGGTGCGGACATCGTCATGTGCGATAATATGAGCGACGAAGCGACCCGTGCGGTGGTGGCGTATCGTGATGCGCATTATCCCCATGTGCTTATCGAAGCCAGCGGCAACGTCACACTCGAGGCGATCGAACGGATCGCCCGCACCGGTGTCGATGCGATCAGCTCAGGCAGCATCATCCACCAGGCCAACTGGATCGATCTCTCGATGCGGGTCGAAGGGTAGGAGCGTGAAGGATTATCGCGCCTGCTCCGAAGCGTTTGGTGAGGCCATCGCGTCTGCCGAGACGATCACCATTCTCTCTCATGTTCGCCCCGATGCTGATGCGATCGGTACGGCGCTGGGCATCTATCACTGGTTGCGCGCAGGAGGCAAGCGGGTTGAGGTGGTCAATGCCTCGGAGGACCTGCCACGCTCTCTTGATTTTCTCCCTGGCTTTTCGCGGATCAAGCATCGCATCGATTTTGCAAAGAGCCTGATCGTCGCCTGTGACAGCGGTTCGATCGATCGTCTGGGGTTTGACCTCGATGGCCGCACGATTGTTAACATCGATCACCATCCTACCAACACCCACTACGGCACCCTCAACTGTGTCGATGCCGACGCGGTTGCCAGTGCTCAGGTTGCGTATGGGATATTGGAGCCGATCCGGAGCATTTCGCCTCAGACAGCTTCTGCCTTTTATGCAGCACTGGTCTCCGATACACGCAATTTCACAACCCTCAATATGCATGCAGGCATCTTTGATCTGGCCAAAGAGCTGGTTGATCGTGGCGCTGCTATCGCCGAGACTTCACGGCAAATGCTGTTGCGTCGTTCGCTGGCGTCGTTGCGCATCCTTGGTGAGGCCATTGCGTCGTTGGAGCTGACATTGGAGGGGCGGGTTGCGGTGATGGTCGTGCGCCGTCAGGATCGTCACAAGTGGGGTGCACGCGGGAGCGATCTGGAGGGGATCGCTGACTATGCCCGCTCACTGGTGACGGTTCAGATCGCGGCTCTTTTGGTGGAACAGCGCAAAGGCGTCAAGGTTTCGCTGCGCAGCAAAGGTGCCAATGTTGCCCAGATTGCGCAGCATTTTGGTGGGGGTGGCCATACGGTTGCAGCCGGATACGAAGCGCCCGACCGGACGATTGAATCGGCACGCCTCGAACTGATCCAGTACATTCAAAACAAGGAGATACCGATATGAGACCGTACAATCCCTATCGTCCAAGACGCAGTCGTTTTGGCTGGCTGAAGTGGCTCTTGCTGCTGCTGGTTTTTGCGGGAAGTGTGGTAGGTGTCCTGATGTTTTTTCCGCAATTTGAGCGCACGCCTCCGACCATCGAAGCGCCTCAGTCGAGTCCATGGAACCCCAATGTGCCCATTGAGGTGGTTTTGCGTGACAATCGAGGGATTCGGTCCTACGAAGCTGTCTTGACCAACGGCACCGAAAACATCCCGGTGGCGGCTAACCGCTTTGCGATTCCGCCCAAAGAGATCAAATTGACCTTTCCGCTTGCACCCAAAACCTATGCGCGCATCAAAAATCAAGCGTGGAAACTCCTCATACAGGCCCAGGATACCAGCTACTGGAATCGTCTCATTGATAACAGCGCCGTTGCGGCCATCAACATCATCACCGATACACAGCCGCCCAGGATCAAGCTGCTGGCCAAGAGCAAAACCATCGCGCGCGGTGGCAGTGCACTGGTGATCTTTCGGGTCGAAGATATCAGCCTGAAGAGTGTCTATGTGGAGGCGGGTGGTCAAAAGTTTTATCCCAATCCGTATCGTCATGCACCCTACTACGCGACTCTGATCGCCTGGCCGTTTCGTCAGAAGCACCTCAATGCCACCATTGTAGCTACCGACAAAGCCGGCAACAAAAGCACCGAAAAGCTTGCGTTTGCTGTGGTGTACAAAAAGTACAAAACCTCCTGGATACGCGCAACAGATCGTTTTATCAACGGTCGCATTACCGAGGTGGCCAGGAGCGATCCGCACGCTGCGGGAATCGCCGATCCGATCCAGCGTTTTCGTGCGGTCAACGAAACCATGCGTCTGGACAATGAAAAGCAGATCCATACGCTTGCACGTGCGGCCCTCGACCGTGAGCCGATTCGTCGTTGGCGTGTGCATGCCTTTTACCCGCTCAAGGGAGCCAAGCTGGTGGCCGATTTTGGAGACGAGCGACACTACTATTATCGCAATCCCAAAAAGGAGATCTCCCGATCGTATCATGTCGGATACGATTTGGCCAGCGTGCGCCACGCGCCCATTCGTGCCTCCAATGGCGGTCGCGTGCTCTTTGCCGGCCACAACGGCATCTACGGCAAGATGCCGTTGATCGACCATGGATTTGGACTGGTGACTCTGTATGGGCACTGCTCGCAACTGCTGGTCTCCAAGGGGGATACGGTTGCTCCCGGTGAGATGATTGCCCGCACCGGCAAAACCGGTTTGGCACTGGGGGATCATCTGCATTTTGGCGTTTTGGTACATGGTATCGAAGTGTGGCCTATGGATTGGATGAAAGAGAACTGGATCAAAAAAAACATCAACCGCATCTTTGAGCAGGCCGACAAGATCATCGATCGAGCCGAGCCGAAGGGCTCTGCGCGATGACCCTCCTGATCAACCCCATCGCACAACCGGTGCAGATCGGGCTCTATCAAGACGATCGC
>CAZWMZ010000089.1:0-11020 GCA_964634965.1 uncultured Nitratifractor sp.
CAGATGGTCACAAAGGAATCAAAAGAGCTGCAACTGGCAGTTTCATCGGCTCCAGCTGGCAGCTCTGCACGGTATACTTTAAGAGAAATCTCCTGAAAGTCGTACCTCAGAAGTACAACAAATCTATCCTTGAAGATATCCATACGCTGCTGTACTCCAAAACACTGAAGGATGCCATCGCGTATGCCAATGGTATGACAAAAGCTTATGAGGTGTCTCATCCTAAGCTGGTCACGTTTTTAACGAACAATCTTATGGATATCCTGACCTTTCTCTCTTTCCCAAAACCACATCACAGGAAAATCCATTCAACGAATGTGTTGGAGCGATTAAACAAGGAGGTGAAACGCAGGACAAAAGTAGTCGGCGCTTTCCCGGGAGGCAACTCTGTGCTGCACCTGTTGGTACCACTGGCGGTGGACACCAATACCAAATGGCTGGATCGAAAGTATGTTTCCTGGGATAATTTGATACAATCCGAGAAGGCCAAGGAAGAATTTACAGAAAATTTTTGACGCTATCTCGAGTTTTACAACACAAGGCGTTTGCATTCATACAACGACTATCAAGAGCCCCACTGGTCAAAGAGTTGATGTGGTGGCAAAATTGGCTTGAGGATGCTGCATGATTCTTTGTATCAATAGGGGTTGACAGATCCAGCAGCACAGTGGTGCTGCATAGACTCACACTGTCTTGCTGAAGCTCTTTTTATTGCCGACGTATTTTTGCATGTAGGCATCAAACGGCATGGCGATGTTGCGAATGAGGAGGGTGCCGGTGGGGCTGACGGTGATCTGGTTGTCGGTGATGGTAACGAGATCAGCCTCGACGAACTCCTGCAAGGCATCCAGTGCGTCGGCGAAGTAGTCGGCAAAGACGATGCCGTGTTCGTGTTCGACGCGGCGGATGTCGATGGCGAAATTGGCCATGAGCTCCATGATGACCGCTTTGCGGATCACATCGTCATCGCTCAGATCGACACCGCGTTCAAAAGGGAGGCGTCCTGCATCGATTGCCGCTTCGTACGTCTTCATATCTTTGGTATTTTGGGCGTAGTAGCGCTCTCCTTCGCCGATGCTGGTCAGGCCGATGCCGATGAGATTGGCGCCCCCTTTGGTGGTGTAGCCCTGGAAATTGCGATGCAGCTCCCCCTTGGCGATGGCAGCAAAAAGCTCGTCTTCGGGCTTTGCAAAATGATCCATGCCGACCATTTTGTACCCTTTGGAGGTGAGGAAGTCGATGGTGTATTGAAAAATAGCCAGTTTGACATCGGGGGTAGGGATGGTGGTCTCGTCAAATTTACGCATGGTCTTTTTCATCCACGGCACGTGGGCGTAATTGAACACCGCGAAGCGATCGGGTTCGATGGTGTAGGCCAGCTCGAGTGTACGCCGGAAGCTTTCGAGGGTCTGATAAGGCAGGCCGTAGATCAGATCCATATTGATGCTCTCGATGCCGTATCGGCGCGCAAGGTCGACGGCAGCTTTGGTCTGCTCGTAGGGCTGGATGCGGTGAACCGTCTCCTGGACTTTTGGGTCGAAATCCTGCACGCCGAAACTGATGCGATTAAAGCCGTGTTTTTGAAACACCTGCATCTGCTCTTCGTTGAAAAAGCGCGGATCGATCTCGACACTGACCTCGGCATCGTCCGCCCAGTTGGGGAAAATCTGTTTGACGTACGAGATGATCTCATCAAGCTCATACGCCTGATAATAGGTGGGTGTACCACCCCCAAAATGGAACTGTATCACCTCGCGTGAGGTATCCAGATGCCGTGCAAGAATATCGATCTCACGCTTGAGATACTCGATGTAGCGGCTGAGCTTGTCGGCCTTGGAGGTGTAGACGACGTTGCAGCCGCAAAAATAGCATGCACTTCGACAAAAAGGGAGATGGATATAAATCGAGATCCGATTGGTTCCCTCTTCGAGATAGTTCAAATATGCATCGTAATCAAACGCTTGGCTAAACTCAAGCGCGGTGGGGTAGCTGGTATAGCGGGGGCCGGGCTTGGAGTAGCGGCTGAATTTTTCGAGATCGATGGTACTCATGTTGTTGTCCTGTTTGTGCGGTTGTGTCGGTGCTGTGAGGCACAGCACCCTACGCGATGTCGGCACGCAATCAGCGATGTTGATCGAGCCATACCATGATGCCCTTTTGGGCGTGAAGGCGGTTTTCAGCTTCGGTGAAGATCACCTCGGCGTGCTTTTCGAACGTCTCTTCGCTCACCTCATAACCGCGATAGGCAGGCAGGCAGTGCAGAAAGATCGCATCATCCTGGGCGTGTGCCATCAGTGCTTCGTTGACCTGGTAGCCTTCAAAATCGCGAATGCGGCGCTCTTTTTCCTCCTCCTGGCCCATCGAAACCCATGTGTCGGTGGTGACCACGTCGCATCCGGTGACCGCCGCGACGGGGTCGGATCCGAAGATCAGCCTGGCGCCACTGCGTGCAGCGAGCGTCTCGGCCTGGGCGACGATGGCCGGATCGCAGGTATACCCTTCGGGGGTGGCTACCCGCAGCTCAAATCCCATAATCGCGGCCAGATAGAGCCAGCTGTGCGCCATATTGTTGCCATCTCCGACGTAGGCGACAGTGGGGGTGTTTTTGTCAAACTCCAGCATCGTCAGATAGTCGGTCATCAGCTGTACGGGGTGATAGCTGTCGGTCAGGCCGTTAATCACCGGAACGCGCGAGTAGCGGGCGAACTCCTCGAGCTTGGCCTGCTCAAACGTACGGATCATCACCATATCGACCATGCGACTGATGACACGGGCGGTGTCTTTGAGCGGTTCACCGCGTCCAAGCTGCAGATCATTCGACGAGAGGAAGAGTCCTACACCACCGAGCTGATAGATCCCCGTCTCAAAACTCACCCGCGTGCGCGTCGAGCTCTTCTCAAAGATCATTCCCAGCGTCTGATGCTCAAGGTAGGGAACAAACTCACGGCGCTGGGTTTGTGCCTTGAGGGTGCGCGCAAGCGCGATCATCTCGAGCAGCTCATCACGACTGAAATCTTTGAGGGTCAAAAAGTGTCGCATCGTGCCTCTCCATTCTCTGCGTCACAGACGACACAGAAGTCTAAGGGGGATCTCTCACAAAAAGCAGAGCCCATACATACAGGGATACTCCATCGAGACAGCGCCCTTGAAAAAGGGGTTATTTTACCATAAAAAGATTGAGGGCCTCTCTATATTTTTGGGTCAGACCCCTTTGAATGAGTGAGTCTGAGGCTAAAGCCTCAGTTCCGAAATGCGTAGCACGGCACACGTAGCACGTACCACGAAGGACATTTGGGGTCAAGCCCCTTTGGGTGAGATCCCTATACCGCGCCGTAGTCGATCATGGCATCGGCGACCCGTTGAAATCCGGCGATGTTGGCTCCCATAACCAGATCGCCTGGTCGGCCGAATGCCTCTGCGGTGGTGGTCGCTGTCTCGAAGATATTTTTCATGATGCCGTAAAGGCGGGTGTCGACCTCGGCAAAACTCCAGTGCTGCATGCTTGCGTTTTGTGCCATCTCGAGCTGACTGACCGCTACGCCACCGGCGTTGGCGGCTTTGGCGGGACCAAACCAGACGCCGTGCTCTCGCAGGTAGGCAATCGCCTCGGGGGTGGTGGGCATATTGGCGCCTTCGTTGACGAGTTTGCAGCCGTTGGCGACGAGCTGTTTGGCATCGACAAGCGTGAGTTCGTTTTGGGTCGCACTTGGAAAGGCGATATCGCAAGGGATCGTCCAGACCGCATGACCCCCTTCGGGGTAGTTGTGCAGCGGGATGTAGGTCGCATCGGGGTGGAGTTTGGCGTAGGCCTCGAGTGACTCGTGGCCGACCTCTTTGATCGCTTTGAGGGTTTTAACATCGATGCCGTCGGGGTGATGGATGGTGCCTTTCGAGTCGGAACAGCTCACCGGTACAGCGCCCATGCTTTTGAGTTTTTCAATCGTATGGATCGCAACGTTTCCCGCACCTGAGACGGTGCAGGTTTTGCCCTTGATCTCGTCGCCGTAGTGGTTGAGGATCTGCTCGGCGAAGTAGACCGAACCGTATCCAGTGGCCTCTTTGCGGCCGAGCGAACCGCCCCAGGCGACGCCTTTGCCGGTGACGACCCCCTCGAAGCGGCCGGTGAGCTTTTTGTACTGGCCGTAGAGGTAGCCGATCTCACGCGCACCAACACCGATATCGCCAGCAGGCACGTCGTGTGTCTGCCCGATGTGGCGATAGAGCTCATTCATGTAGGCCTGACAGAAGCGCATGATCTCGTTATCGCTTTTGCCTTTGGGGTCGAAGTTGCTTCCGCCTTTGGCGCCGCCGATATTCAGTCCCGTCAGGGCGTTTTTGAAGATCTGCTCAAAGCCGAGAAACTTGATGATGCCAAGGTTGACACTGGGGTGAAAACGCAACCCGCCTTTGTAGGGTCCTAATGTCGAGTTGAACTGAACGCGGTAGCCAAGGTTGGTACGGATCTTGCCCGAATCGTCGGTCCAGACGACTCGAAAGATGATCGTACGCTCAGGAATGATGATCCGCTCAAGCAGGCTGGCATCCTGATACTTTTTCTCCTCTTCGAGCAGCGGGACGAGTGAGGCAAAAACCTCTTCGGCTGCCTGATAAAACTCCTCCTGGCCCGGAGAGCACTCCCGGATGTGGGCAAGGACATCGTGGATATATTCAGTTGCGGACATGGTGGCTCCTTTAGAGATGCTTTTTAGGCTGGTTGGGCGTGCTGCTGCAGCAGGCGTGCAGCCTCTTTGGCGTGATAGGTGATGATGAGATCCGCTCCGGCACGCTTGAAGCCCAGCAGGGTCTCCATCATAACGCGCTCATAATCGATCACACCGGCGCGCGCAGCCATCTTGAGCATCGCGTATTCGCCTGAGACATTGTAGACCGCCAGCGGCAGGGTGGTCTGCTCGCGCACATCGCGGATGATATCCATGTAGGCCAGAGCCGGTTTGACCATCAGGATATCGGCTCCTTCGACCTCATCGGTAACGCTCTCAGCGATCGCCTCGCGACGGTTAGCCGGGTTCATCTGATAGCTACGTCGATCGCCAAAGCTGGGCGCACTCTCGGCTACATCCCGAAACGGCCCGTAGTAGGCAGAGGCAAACTTGGTCGAGTAGCTCATAATGGGGGTGTTGTGATACCCTGCCTCATCGAGCCCACGGCGGATCGCTTGAATCATACCATCCATCATGCCGCTGGGGGCGATCATATCGACGCCGCTGCGGGCATGGACGACGGCCTGTTTGGCGAGGTTCTCCAGGGTAATGTCATTGTCCACCGTCTCGAGTACCGGATCGAGCACGCCACAGTGCCCGTGATCGGTGTATTCGCAAAAGCAGAGATCGGTGATGACGAACATATCTGGATGGGCTGCTTTGATCGCGCGCAGTGCCTCGGCGATGATGCCGTGCTCGCACATCGCTTCGCTGCCGACAGAGTCTTTGGTGTCGGGAATCCCAAAGAGGATAATCGCATAAAGCCCCAGCGACTTGAGCTCGTCGCACTCTCGAACCGCCTCATCGATGCTCATCTGATAGACACCGGGCATCGAATCGACCTCGTGACGAATCCCCTCGCCACTGCGCACAAAAAGAGGATAGATAAAATCCTCCGTATGCAGATGCGTTTCGGTCACGAGATGGCGAAGCACCGGATGAATCCGACGTCGTCGAAAACGAGTAAACATAATTTGGCCTTTTTAGTGAGTCGTGACGCCATTCTACTACAAAATGACTGATAGATGATGGATGATGGACGGTTGGTGCTGGTGCTTGTCTTGAGACAGTATCCGTCGAAACTCCTGATTCCGAACGCCTCCTTGATGTGCACGAAAATTTAACATTGAACGCCTGACCCTGTCGAGAAGAGGTGCGCTACAGCAATCTTTGGGTACAATCATTCTCGTCAAAGGGTCATCCCATAATGCCGCTTTGAACTCATTTGTTTAAAGGACGACCAATGTCTGAGGATTGCAAGCGCACCTACATCACCACCCCCATCTACTACGTCAACGACATCCCCCACATCGGGCACGCCTACACCACCGTAATCGCCGATATGCTGGCGATCTATTCGCGCATGGTGGGGCACGATACCTTTTTTCTCACCGGCACCGACGAACACGGCCAAAAGATCGAACAGGCCGCCAAAGCAC
The DNA here is from genome assembly GCA_964634965.1 of uncultured Nitratifractor sp. GTDB lineage: Bacteria > Campylobacterota > Campylobacteria > Campylobacterales > Sulfurovaceae > S017-3. The sequence goes on from CAZWMZ010000089.1 coordinate 6,161, forward strand.
GTGGCAAGAGCACCCAGGAGTATGCCGACGAGATCTCGGGGCGTTTTCGCGCGCTGTGGGATGCGTTTGGAATCACCTACGACGCGTTTATCCGCACCACCGATGAGGAGCACAAACGAGGCGTGCAGGTTGCATTCCAAACCATGTACGACAAAGGAGATATCTATAAAGACCTCTACAAAGGCAACTACTGCATCTCCTGCGAAACCTTTTTTACCGAGACGCAGCTTGTGGGCGGTGAATTCTGCCCCGAATGCGGCAAGCCTACCCAGATCGTCGAAGAGGAGAGCTACTTTTTCCGCCTGAGCAACTATCAGGAGAAGCTGCTGCAATGGTACCACGACCATCCCGAAGCGATCCTGCCCCGATCGAAACGCAACGAGGTGATCCGTTTCGTCGAAGCGGGCCTGGATGACCTCTCGGTGACACGCACCAGTTTTGACTGGGGGATCAAGCTGCCCGCATCGATGAAGGATCCCAAGCACGTCATGTATGTCTGGCTCGATGCGCTGATGAACTACCTCACGGCTCTTGGATATGGGAGCGATGAGGCACGCATGGAGTTTTGGCCCGCGCGGGTGCACCTCATCGGCAAGGATATCCTGCGGTTTCATGCCATCTACTGGCCGGCTTTTTTGATGAGTCTGGATATGCCGCTGCCCAAGCACATCGCCGCGCACGGCTGGTGGACCCGCAACGGCGAAAAGATGTCCAAATCGAAAGGAAACGTCGTCAACCCCAAAGAGGTCGCTGATGCCTACGGAATCGAAAATTTCCGTTATTTTATGCTCCGCGAAGTACCCTTCGGCGGGGATGGAGACTTCAGCCAGCGGGCACTGATCGATCGCATCAACTCCGATCTGGGCAACGATCTGGGCAACTTGCTCAATCGCCTCATCGGCATGAGCGGCAAATATTTTGACGGGCAAATCGACAGTACCGATGTGCGGCAGCTCTACTCCGATGAGATGGCACAGGTCGATGCGGTATTCGAGGGGCTGGAGCCGTTGCTCTTTGAGATGCAGATCCATCGCTACCTCGAGGAACTCTGGCGTCCGCTGGCCATCGCCAACAAAGCGATCGATACCCACAAGCCGTGGGAGAAGATGAAGGCAGGCCAGGAGAAGGAGGCGATGGCACTCAATGGGCTCGTGGCCAATATCCTCGCCCGTGTCGCGATCATGCTCCATCCAGTCATGCCCCGCACCACTGAGACGATCGCCAAAGCACTCGGTTTTGCGATCGATCAGACGCACTACGAAACGCTCGTCAAAGAGGGCGGCATGCTTGCGCATTTTACAATCGAAAAGATCCCGCCGCTCTTTCCGCGCATCGATGAGCCGCTGCTCAAGGAGTCTCAAGCCACTCCAGCGCCCGAGACACAACACCCCGCAGCAGAGCCAGGCGATGCAGCCGAAGGGGTTGCGCTCATCGCGATCGATCACTTTTTCCAGACCGAGCTCAAGATCGGGACCATCGTGCAGGCCGAAGCGGTTCCCAAAAGCAAAAAACTCCTCCTGCTCCAGGTCGATCTGGGTGAAGCGACCCCCCGTCAGATCGTCGCCGGCATCAAAGAGTGGTATACGCCCGAAGCGCTGATAGGCACCCAGGCGTGTGTCGTCGCTAACCTCAAGCCGGCCAAGCTCATGGGGCTGCGCTCAGAAGGAATGCTCCTTGCTGCCAAAGACGAGAAAGGGCTGTCGCTCCTGCGCCCCGAAACGCCCAAAACCCCCGGCACCCAGGTGAGCTAAGTGACGATCGAAGATATTCTCAACCTCACCGAAGGTACGCTGCGCAACACCCCGGCCGTACAAGCCGTGCATGCTGCGACCGCGTTTCCCTCCAAGGTCGATCCAGGCGATCTCTTTTTCGCTGTCAATCCGAGCGACATACCGACCGCCCTTTCCAACGGAGCCTATGCGATCATCCATCAGGGTGAACCGTCCATTACCGACCCGGAGGTGGCCTGGATCGCTGTCGACGATATTCGCGATGCTGCGTTTCGTCTGCTGCGCTATGTGTTGCTCAAAAAGGAAGCGGATTTTGTGTTGTTACGTCCACATGAGATGAGCCTGTTGCGTCAGATGTTGACCCAGCGCAACACTGTAACCTTTTTGTCCGACACATGGCACAAGGCTTTTGAACAGATCCTCAACGGGCCGGGGCATCTCTTTGTCAGTACCGATGCTGCTCTGCTCAAGCGGATCAAGCCCGATCATCATCGTCTCAAGGAGGAGGCACACGGATACCGGGTGAGCGATACTCTGTTTCGCTCCACCTTCCGGGTCGAGAGTTATGTCTATCAGGATCGCGAACTGGCGCCGTTTCATCTGCCTCATCTGCTCAGGGTTGTCGCTTTCTGTCGCGCACACGCACTCCCCTGCTCCATCGACAAGGTGCGCTACATTCGCCAATTTTTCCCTGTCTTTGTCAACACACGACTGGAACCGGTCATCCGAGGTACCAGCGAACGGGTATTGATCTTTACCGACAATCTCGAGGACATTGTCCAGGCTCGCGAATACATCCGCTATCAGGCCACATGGGTCAAAAGCATTGTACTGACTCCACCCAAAACCAAAGTCGAAAAGGTAGAGCATCCCTATTGGTTTGAGACACCCGAAGCGGCCATCTCAATCCTCAAAAAGACCTACTATCACTACGCATTCATCTACGCCCTGGACAAAGAGCTGCTCAAGCAGATACGTTCCGAACAGGCTCCGGCACTCTTTTAGGAGTATCTTTGGGTACCTGGGCTATCCCAGAGGCGATACGATCATGCACTCTGGGGTGCTTCGTGGTCGAGAAAGAGTCGCAACAACAGAGCAAGGCTCTCTTTCATGTCGTTGCGATCGATGACCCTGTCGATCAAGCCATGTTCAAGCAAAAATTCGGCTCGCTGAAAGCCTTCGGGCAGGTCGACCCCAACGGTCTGTTTGATCACCCGCTGGCCCGCGAACCCGATCAGGGCTCCTGGTTCGGCCATGATGATATCTCCCAACATCGCAAACGAGGCACTGACACCCCCCATTGTTGGATCGGTCAGGATCGAGATGTAGGGAAGTCGCGCGTCGGAGAGTCGCTGGAGTGCAGCCGATGTTTTCGACATCTGGAGCAGGCTGTAGGTGCTCTCCTGCATTCGGGCCCCTCCGCTGGCTGAGACGATCACCAGGCCGGTCCGGCGTTCCAGGGCACGGTGGATAGCCCGAACAATCTTCTCTCCTTCGACCGATCCAAGACTGCCACCCATAAACGCAAAATCAAACACCACCAGCTCTACCGGAATGCCCTGTATCGTACAGCTGCCGCTGACGACCGATGAGGTGCGCCCGGTCTTTTTTCGCCCCTCTTCGATCCGTTTTTTGTAGCTCTTTTTGTCGACAAATTTCAGGGGATCAACGGGTGCAAGAGTGGCATCGTGCTCTTCAAATGTCCCTTCATCGGCCAGAAGCGCAATCCGCTGATCCGAACCGATTCGAAAATGGTAGGAGCACTTGGGGCAGACGTTGTGGTTGGTCTCCACCTCTTTGTAGTACATGAGCGAAAGACACTCGGGGCATTTTACCCAGTGTGCCGGTGCTTCGTCGTCGGTCGCCCGCTTACGGATGCCGCCAAAAATGTTGCCAAAATTCATTGCTTTTCCTTGCGCGTTTGCACGATCGTTCGCAGGACCTTCAGGGTCGCTTTGTCGTGTGTTACGATAACATAATCCTCATTAGTCTCCACTTCCAGTCCTTCGCAAAAGAGCAAACCCGCGGCAAAATCGTAACGTCGATAGCGTCCCGCATAGAGAAAAAATTGTGCATGTTGTGCAGAGACAAGCGACAGCGCAACGGCACCGGGCGCACGGTATTTCCAGCCCTGCTCTCCCAGAGCGCTCCCGATGTCGGGGTGCGCGTAAGCGCGTTCAAATATCCCGATCTGTGCAGCCACTGGTGGCGTCATCGGGGCAAACGTCTCCCCCATAAGCGCACCGGAGAGGGGCGCAGAGCCGGGGTGTTTGAAGTGAATGGTGCCGCAGGCGAGGTTGGCAATGCAGGCGGCCTTTGTCGTACCATCTGCCGCCACGAGAGCAGCCGACGTACCATAATAGGGAAACCGACTCAAGATATTGCTGCTGCCATCGATCGGATCGAGGATGATGGTGTGTTCTCCCTCGCCAATGCTGCCGCTCTCTTCGGAATCGATCCGTCCAAACGATCCGAGATGATGGGCAAAGATTGCTTCAGCCTCGAGGTCGATCGCACTGCTGATGTCGCCTCCTGCCCCTTGCGTTTTCATCTGCTGCTGGTGACGATCCAGTCCGGCACCAATCCGGCGGTAGAGGACGCGATTGGCCTCAAGGCAAGCACGGAAAAACCGATCCATCACGCTGCAGTCGTGTACTAACCGTTTAGAAACGAAGTGACGATTGCACGGGCAGCTTCACGTCCATCGTAGGCGGCCGTTACGACCAGATCGGCGCCGCGATGGCAGTCGCCTCCAGCATACACGCCCGCTTTGGTGGTCTGGCGATTTTCATCCACGAGGATACCACCCCACTTGTCCGTTTCGATCCCGTTGCTGGCCAGAAAGGGGTATTCGACCGCATCAAATCCCAGTGCGAAAATCACCACGTCAGCCTCGACGGTAAAGGTGCTGCCAGGAATGTTCTCGACACGCCGTCGGCCGGAACTGTCAGGTTCGCTCAACTGGGTGCGCACCATCTCGATCCCGATCACGTCTCCGTGCTCGTTTTTGAGGATCTGCCTGGGTGAAGTGTAGAACTCAAACGCCACCCCCTCCTCTTTGGCGTTGATGTACTCTTTGCGGCTGCCGGGCATGTTGTGTGCATCGCGTCGATAGTAGCATGTGACACTT
>CAZWMZ010000090.1:0-11213 GCA_964634965.1 uncultured Nitratifractor sp.
GAGGGGTTGGTGTTGGAAGATTGGGCGAAGCCGGACGGTCTCGACCCGTAATGCTGTTTACCCTCTTGTCTCCATCACCAGCCTCAGCCCCAGTCCGATCAAAATCGCTCCGCTGGTGCAGTGGACGTATTTGAGGACGGAGGGTCGTGTTTGTAGCCAGTGGGCGAGTTGGCCTGAGATAAATCCGATGGGACCTTTGATGGCGAAGGTCAGAAGCGCAAAAGCAACACCGAGTATCGGGAGCTGTGCGGTTTGGTTGCCGTGGCCGGGCTGGACAAACTGGGGGAGAGAATAAAAAGGGTCGATATCTCACAGAAGCATTCGAGAAAAAATGAAAAAGGTAGCTTTAAAATGGGAATAATACACACCGAAGAGCTTACGGACGCTGCCAAGGAGCGGCTCAATAAGTCTATAACAGTACACATCAAAGAGTTTGGCGTAGAGCCTAAGGTCTCAAGGCATGAAACGCTTGAGATGTTCGTCGAGGAGATCGATGCGGCGATTGATGCAGGCATCCCGTTCGTGAGCGATGCCGCAGAGGCGGAAGAACTTGGCCACGAGATACTACTGTGAGAGACCGTTCGCATTTTTAGGAAATTTCCGTGCATATAAGTCAATAGCACTTTTAGCCATAATAGTATGTTTCAAAAAAGCTGTCGCTGGAGACTCCAAGTACTCTTGGTGACCTACATGAGCACCTGTTCGCTCATTAGTCAAATACTCATGAACCTCTTTTTTCTTCTACCAGCCATTGTTTTTCTATTATTTGCCCAGCGGCTTTCGTGAGCAAATCTTTTTTCATAACAAAAAGCATCCCATCGAGATGAGCAAAGCGGCTAAAATACTCAGTATCGGCTACGACGATCCGCGTACGACCCCTGAGAGCGACCGACGATGCGACGCGTGTATCAGTTACGATGACAAGCAGGTCGTTTCCGAGGGGGATATCATCGCCAAAACCATTGACGGCGGCACGTATCTGTCCTACCTGCACAAAGGGAGCTATGACCAACTTGAAACCGTTTACGCCGAGCTGTTTGCGTATATTGTATCCCACGAAATGACACTGGCCGACCGACCGCCGTTTGAGCAATATCTCAATCGCGATCCCCGCCGCACCAAACCGGAAAATCTGCGCACCTGGATTTATATACCGATCGAGTCATAAGGGAAGAATAGGGGGCATTTACCCCCGTTCGTGGCTGACGACCTGCTGGGTGAGGGTGATGCGGTGGTCGAGGTCGGTGGTGTCGTAGGCTTCGACGATGACGAGGTCGCCGTAGCGTAGGTAGTTGTTTTGGCCAAAAGGAGCGTACTCGGTCGCGCCGATGGTGACAAAGAGGGTCGAGGGGTGTCCACAGGCGGCGAAATGGGCGCGGATGTTCTCGAGAGGCCCGGTGTCGGTCTGGTAATTGATGCGGTCGATGAGCCAATCGATCAGTTTGGAGTGGAAGTAGCTGTAGCCTGTCAGCGGGGCATCGACTCCGTATGCGTGCCGCACCCCATCGCGCACCAAAAAGCTGTGCAGGCGGTAGCGATCCATGATCCCGCCGGGCTCGAAACGGTCGATCTCGACCCACATGTTGCCTTTGCCTTTGGAGTGCTCGTGCCAGCTTTTCTTTTCACTGATTTTCAGTGCGCCTTCTTTGCGGATGGTGGTGTCGTTGAAGACAGTAAAAAGGCGCGGATGCAACTCGGTGACAAGGTGATCTTCATCATAGGTTACGTCAAAAAGGATCCCGATCTCAGGTTCGACCTGGGCGTTGGCTTCGTAGTCGGGAAGGACGAGGCGTTCCTTGCTGATGGGATAGATCCCGAGGAACCCCTCGTCACCGGGGAGATAAAAGGGAAAAATCCCCTTGGGAGCATCGGCCTCGTCGGTAACGACATCGACGAAGTCGCTCGCCTCTCCGGCCTGTTCGAGGTGGTGGGCAAAGTTCCCGGCGATGCCGAGGCAGATGGTGTTTTTTAGCATGGGTTACTCCTTGGTGCTGTTTTTGCGTTCGTGGACGTTGTGCAGGTGGGCGCGGTAGGTCGCAGAAAAATCGTGTGTGCCGTGTGCGTTTTTCATGAAGTAGAGATAAGGGGTTTTGGCCGGCTTGAGGGCGGCCTTGATCGCTGCGACCGAGACGTTGCAGACGGGGCTTTTGGGGAGGCCTCGGTGGCGGTAGGTGTTGAATGTCGTCGGGTCGGTCCGGATCCGTTCGGGGGTGACCGGGGTGTGCGAGAAGCTGCCGTAGTTGAGTGTGCCGTCCATCTGCAGGCGCATTTTTTTGCGCAGGCGGTTGTAGATGACCGAGGCAATTTGCGGCATCTCCTGAACATTGGCCGCCTCTTTTTGGATAATGGAGGCGACGGTGAGGGCGTGTTGCCATCCCTTGGGATCCCAGCGCTTGAGGTGGGTCAGGCTCAGTTGCTTGTAGCGAGCAAGTGTCTGCGAAAGGAGCAGATGCAGGATGCCTCGTTCACTCAAATGCATTGGGATATGGTACGTATCGGCCAGGATGGCTGCTTCGGGCCACAAGCTTTGGCGTCGAAACTGATCGTGGAGTCGCGTTGCGTTTCGATCAAGTTTTCGGGCCAGCTGCTCCAGAAACACCACCGTGGTTTCACCGGGAATCAGAGTCACGATATGGTAGTGGCTCTCGCGGGCAGTGAGTCGGTAGAGAAAATCAAAACGATGAAACGGCGGCGTTCCGAGATAGACCCAGCCCGGGAGCGCACCGCCAAGCAACGACAATATCCATTGATCCGCGATCGAAACCGCATACTTTTTTTGACGCAGCTGTGCTATAATGCGTTCCGACTTTGCCGAATCGAGATGGAGATTTTTTGTGCCCATCAGCGGCTGTGAAAAAAAGTAAAGAAGCACCATGAGTATCAAAAGCATGATCGTCTCCAGCCATCCGGTGATTCGAAATACTCTGCTCATCATACCTCTTTTGTTGGTTGGACTGATCTACTTTTTGCGGGAAGGGATTGCGATCGATTCGCTCAAGATCGGCCAATTTCACGTGGAAGGATTATATCTCAAACTCCATAAGAAACTTGATGTGCGTGTCGAGGTTTTGAGCGTTCCGTCGCGTTCGACCCATGCCGATCCGGATCGGATCGATGTGGTGCTGGAGCGGATGCGCCAGTTGCCTCTCTTTTTTGATCGCATTGCACTTGATGCGATGCAATATGGTGGTAAAACCTATCGGGTGATCTATCGGGACAGTGTGCTCTATGTCGATACGCGGTCGTATGAGATCGCAGCAGTACTCTCCCCGGATCAGGGCACGGTCAAGGCTGAGATACCGCTGCTGCATCTGAAGAAATTTAATACCTACTTTACCGGTTCGGCTCGATACGATTATCGTCGGGAGATCGTGACGTTTTCCGGGGATTATGATTTGGAAGGGGTAGCCGGAACGGTGACGGGACGCTACGCGCAGGCGCGTTTGCATTTTCAGACCCGCGCCGATTCGAACGGATCGATCCGGGGACTCCTCTCGCATGTTCCTCTCAAACCCATCGTGACGGAGTGGCTGACGCAACGGATCCGCTCTGGTGGGATTGTTCTGGAACATCTCGAAGGCGATGCCGAGATGGTAGAGGGCAGGTTGCGGATCGACTGGATGAGCCTCAAAGGTCAGGCGTATGCCCAAAATGTCACGATTCGCTTTCACGATCGACTTCAACAGGCTCAAGCCAAACGGGTCGATCTGACACTCAAGAACAACGTCCTCTATGCTGCGTTAAAACAACCGAGATTTCACGACCGTTCCCTGAAGGGGACAACGCTCTATATCGCCAATCTCTTTGGCAAACGTACCCGCCGGCTGCATCTGGATCTGCGCACGATCTCTCCCTACGATACGGTGGTAGCCAACGTGCTTGGCGCGTATGGGATCGTGTTGCCGTTTGTGCAGACGCGCGGTGAACTTGAGGGGCGGGTGGTGCTTGATTTTCCTTTGGTCAAGAAGCCCGCTGTACGCTTCAGCGGTCGTGTTGCGGTCGTCAAGCCGGGTGCGGTCTTGCTCAGCGATGTTCCGTTTCGACTTCTGGCGGGTGAGGCGACCTTCGATAACGCTCGCGTCACCCTCTCTGGAGTGCGAGCAGACACCGATTGGATCAACGCTGTGATCGAGGGTCCCATCGACTATCCCAAACGACGCGGCAATCTGCGTGTGGCCGTACAAAAGCTTGCACTGGGAGAAGCCAAAGATCCCTTTCTGGTCGCTCGCAATCTGAAAAGACTTCCTGTGCGTCTTTCGTGGAACGATCACTCCACCACGATTGGAATCGATCGCTACCACACCACCATCACGCTCAAGGGCAAAGGCTTCGATCTCGCCTGCACACAGACGCAGTCGCTCGTACCCTATCTGCGCGGGATACCCCTCGTACCTGGGCGCGGTACTGTGTCGGTGCATACGCCCGATGGAGTCCGGTATGATTTCCATGGAGAGACTACGTGGCCCGCCAGCTATCTGTACGATCGCCGTGGACCGATCCGTACGATCGATTATCGCGGACGATACAACGGCAAAGCACTGGTATTGGATGCGCTCAAGGGCAAAGTTCATTATGATGGAGCAGCAGGCAAGCTCCGCATCCATCACCTCAACATCGATGCCAAAAAGATGATGGACGTTGCAGCATCCGACAGCAGCTCCAGTGAGGATCGCATATGGATCGTGGGGCACAATACGCTGATTCGCTACGACAAGTATGTCCTCATGACCGATCGGTTTGATTTTCGCATGAACGGAAAAAACACGACTTTCGTGGCCACCAAAGATGGCGACCACGTTCATATCGAACGCAATGGCAATATGCTGGTGGTCAAAGCCAACCGAATCAAGGCTCCCATGTTGCGGGCGTTGATCCATTTTGGCGGTCTCAAGGGTGGCCGCTACTCGCTTGATCTGCATGGCGATATCCGCAAAACGCTGCACGGTGTGATCACCATCCAGGGCGGAACCATCAGCGAATTTAAAACCTACAACAACATGATCGCACTCTTCAATACCGTCCCCTCGCTGGCCAGTCTCTCCGATCCGGGATTCAGTCGAGAGGGGTTTGAGGTGCGCAAAGGCCGGATCGAGTTTCGTATCCTCTCCAACCGTATCTTTTTCGATATGATCTACATCGATGGCAAATCGGCCGCGATTTCAGGCAAAGGAACCGTCAGTACCCTCAACGGCGCCATCAATATGGATCTGGCTGTTCGGACTGCCCGCACGCTCGGCAAGATCATCGGATCGCTTCCGGTTGTCGGCTACATATTGATGGGCAAGGACAAAAGCGTTACCACCGGCGTCAAGGTCACCGGTACGCTCGAAAATCCCAAGGTCGAAACGCACATTGTCCTTGAGACGCTGCTGAGTCCATTTGAGATGTTTGTGCGTACGATCAAATCTCCGGCGCACATTATTAATAAGTAGAAATTAAAAATTAAAAATTAAAAATTAGAAAGTAGCAGGGATTGCAGGGGTTTTTCTTGCGAGAGTCATGGAGAGCCGAATGCGGAACACTGTGCGTGCCTATTCGTTTCTCAATACATGCAGGGGATCGGTGGTGGCGGCTTTGCGGGCGGGGTAGATTGCGGAGAGCAGGACGATCAGGGCAGCCCCGAGAAGAATCAGCGCAAAATCGCTCCAGAGCAGGTCAACGGGGAGGCGCGTGTCGCCATAGACATCGGGAGGCAGAGAGATCAGATCAAATCGTTTGAGGATAGCGATACCGATCCCGCCCAGCGCCGAGCCGGCTGCGATGCCTGCACCACCAATGATGAGGCCGAGACGAAAAAAGATCCGGTGAATGTCACGCCGCGAAGCCCCCAGTGTGCGCATCAGTGCGATTTCACTGCGGCGGCTCATGACGGTCATCAGCAGCGATGTGATGATGTTGAGTGACGCTACGAGGATGATCAAAAGCAGCACCAGAAAGAGTGCTTTTTTGTCCAGCTCCATTGCGGCATAGAAACTGCCGTTTTGCTCCCACCACCCCTGGATATCTATCTCGTCCGGCAAAACAGCACGTATTCGCTCGATATCGGCCATCGGATCATCGCTGTAGATGTGGATACCGTCGTAGATTCCCCTGGGACGCTTGAGGAGTTTGCGCAACGCTTCGAGCGTGGTATAGACGATCGCTTTGTCGTATGCGGCCAGCCCTGAGTCAAAAATCCCTTCAACGACAAACCGTTTTTGCAGCGGGATGGATCCCAGGCCAGCGGCCTGCTGTTCGGAAAAGTAAAAGAGAAGCTTTTCGCCATGTCCGACTCCCGTCATGGCTGCCAGTCCATCACCAACGACGGCACGAAAGCGGGTGGGAGAGGGGTGTGCAGGCAAAGCGCGCGCGAGGACTGGGTTGATCGCCTTTTCGCGTGCGAAATCGACCCCGAAAAGCACACTGCCTTGAAGTACCTCTCCGTGTTTGACGATCACCTGAGTGGTGTAGTAGGGGCTAAACTTCAAGCGAGGAAATGCCTGCACGAGTCCATCGAGAGTCGCCTGGTCGACCCCCGGTCCAAAGGAGGTGATGGTGAGGGGATAGTTCATCACGAAGAGCTTCTCTTTGAACTGTTTGTAGGTGCCATTCATGATGGCCATGGCTACGATCAGAACCATCACGCCGGCCGTAATGCCCAAAAACGCCAACAGCGTCGAAACGAAGATAAAAGGATTGTCCGGATCGTACCGCAGATAGTGCCGCACGAACAGCGTCGCAAAACGGCGGGTTTGCGGACGGTACGAAAGGGAGGTCATACGGCCAGATCGCCCTTTTTGGGACCGCTTTTGCCGCAGCAGTGTTTGTATTTTTTGCCGCTGCCACACGGGCACGGGTCGTTGCGTTTGGGCTTTTTGGTGGCGACGATGGGCTGGCGCCTGGCCGGAGCAGGAGTCGATTCGGATGAGGCCAATGCGGTTGCGGCAGCATGCTCCTCGATCATCTCATCGGAAATCTCCAGTTCATCGCGCATCTGCTCCAGCGTCTCAAGCTCCTCTTCGGGCTCTTCGTAGGTAAATTCAACCTGATGGAGCAGTTTGACCGATTCAAACTTGATGCGGGAGATGAGGTGCTCAAAGAGGCGGTAACTCTCCTGCTTGTACTCCGTGAGGGGGTCCTTTTGGTTGTAGCCGCGCAGACCGATACCGGTCTTGAGTACATCCATCTCGTAGAGGTGGTCCCTCCACTGTGGATCGAGGATCTGCAGATAGAGGATGCGTTCGATCTCCTGGCGCTGCTTCGGATCAAATGCGGCCATCTTTTCGTTGTATTTGTTGAGCAGTTTCTCGACTAGAATCGTCTCGATCTCTTCGGGCTCTTTTCCACGCAATGTGGCCGGATCGACGTGCAATCCGGTGTGCTCCTCGACCGACCGCGTCAGCCCCTCAAGATCAAAATCTTCACTGGGGATGCCGGCAAAAATCTCTGCCTGATCAAGCAGCATACGAACAAAGTCATGGTGATTCTCTTCGATCTTGGCTGTCATATCGTACTCAGGATCGAGGAGTTGGTTGCGGAAGGCATAGATCGCCTTGCGCTGATGGTTGGCTACGTCGTCGTACTCGAGGATATTTTTGCGCGATTCGTAGTGCATCGATTCGACTTTTTTCTGCGCCTTTTCAACGCTGCGGGTGACGAGCTTGGAGTCGATGTATTCACCCCGTTCGACACCGAGTTTGTTCATGATGTTGCGGATCTTTTCGCTGCCGAAGATCCGCAGGAGGTTGTCATCGAGACTGAGGAAAAACTGACTCTCGCCCGGATCGCCCTGTCGCCCGGAGCGTCCACGCAGCTGGTTATCGATGCGGCGACTCTCGTGCCGTTCGGTCCCGAGGATAAAGAGTCCGCCCAGCTCGCGCACTGTGTCGTCGATCTTGATATCGACTCCGCGTCCGGCCATGTTGGTCGCGACGGTGACGGCTCCTTTTTGGCCGGCATTTTTGATGATCTCAGCCTCCTGGGCGTGGTTTTTGGCGTTGAGGACGTTGTGGGGGATCTTGGCCTGCTTGAGTGCTTCGTGGATCAGCTCGCTCTTTTCGATCGAAGCGGTACCGATGAGGACCGGTTGGCCTTTGGCATGGAGGGATTTGACCTTAGCGACGACCGCTTCGATCTTCTCCTCTTCGGTGTTGTAGATCAGGTCGTTTTGGTCGATGCGCTCTACCGGAACATTGGTGGGGATTGAGACAACATCCAGCCCGTAGATCTGGCTGAACTCGGTCGCCTCGGTCTGGGCTGTACCGGTCATACCGGCGAGTTTGTCGTACATGCGAAAGTAATTTTGATACGTGATCTCGGCGAGCGTCTGGGACTCCTCCTGGATGATGACACCCTCTTTGGCTTCGAGGGCCTGATGGAGTCCTTCGCTGTAGCGGCGCCCTTCACTCAAGCGTCCGGTAAACTCATCTACGATGATCACTTCGCCGTCGCGCACGACATAGTCGACATCCTTTTCAAACAGATAGTGGGCTTTGAGCGCCTGGTCGAGGTGGTGAGCGAGGATGGCGTTTTCGCTGCTGTAGAGGTTGCCCACACCGAAGAGCTCTTCGGCCTTTTCGAGGCCCTGTTCGGTCATGATGATGTTGCGGTTTTTCTCATCGACGACGAAATCACCGGTCATCTTTTTCTCTTCGCCCGGCTTGGCGGGGAGCTCCTCTCCCTTCTCCAGTTGAAGGGCGATGCGGTTGGCGGTGAAGTAGTGTTTCTGCTCGCGCTGGGCCGGACCGGAGATGATCAGCGGGGTACGCGCCTCGTCGATCAGGATCGAGTCCACTTCGTCCACGATGGCGTAGTAGTGATCGCGCTGGACCTTTTCTTCGGCGCGAACTTTCATGTTGTCGCGCAGGTAGTCAAAGCCGTATTCGTTGTTGGTGCCGTAGGTAATGTCGGCATCGTACTGGGCTTTGCGCTCCGATTCATGATCGATCTCAGAGGTGATGCAACCGGTGGTGTACCCCAGAAAACTGTAGAGTCGACCCATGTCGTCCGCGTCGCGCTGAGCGAGATAGTCGTTGACTGTGACGACGTGGACGCCCCGTCCGACCATGGCGTTGAGGGCAACGGCGAGAGTGGCGACGAGGGTTTTACCTTCGCCGGTCTTCATCTCAGCGATGTCGCCTTCGTGGAGTACCATTCCGCCGACAAGCTGCACGTCATAGTGACGCAGTCCCAGGATGCGCTTGCTTGCTTCGCGCGTGATCGCGAAACTCTCGTAGAGTACATCGTCCAGCTGCCTTTCGCCTGAACGCACGGCGGTGCGGAGCGCGTCGAATGCTGCCTGGAGCTCTGCGTCGCTCATCGGTTCGTAGGTGGCTTCGAGGGCGTTGATTTTTTGTGCCCGTTTGAGATAGGCTTTGACCTTGCGGTCGTTGGCGGTTCCGAAAACTTTGCTGAGTAGGTTTGCCATGATGCGTGGGTGTCCATTCGAAAAAATTGGCCCATTCTACCCAAAAAAAGTGAACAGAGGGTTGAAACGGTGCCCAAAAACGTTTCGACCTGTTTGTGTCAGAAGCAATCCTGCCGATTGGGGTGCTCGTTAGTCAAAGTTCGCTATGATTATGCCAATGGATTCCGGAGACACCTTGAGGTGGTCCAGGATGTTTGTGAGGTGATTATGCGGTTTTGGATCGGAGTGTGCGTTGTGGTGCTTGCGGGGCGGAGTGCATCGTCTGCGTCGCTGGTGATACCGACGGCGTTTGACGCATCGTTTGTGCAGAAGGTTACGACGCCGGCACACAAGGTCGTGCGCTACACCGGTACGCTCAAGGTCAATCGAACCCGCGCATTTGTCTGGGCCTATCTCCAGCCCAGAGTACAGGAGATCTGTGGCGACGGCCAGGAGGTTCGGATCATCGATCACGACCTGGAGCAGGTGATTGTCTATCGGGTCGGCAGTCTGCTGGATCCGATGCAGCTGCTCAAACGGGCCAAACCGCATCACGATCATCTCTATACTGCAGATTATCATGGCGTTACCTACACGCTCAAACTGGACAAACAGGGGCGCATCGAGCAGATTGCCTACAAAGACGAACTGGACAACGTTGTGCATGTGCGCTTCAAGCAGATGCGCTACCACGACCGACCATTTAATGCGGCTGAGTTGGCATGCCCGGTGCCCAGGGGATACGATCGCATTCGGGGCAAACGGTGATGCATCCCTCCTGGCTGGATTGGCTCAGCAGCGTTGACAAGCTGGTCGCTGGCAGTATCGTCGGATCGGTCGTGCTGGCGTTTTTACTGCTTGTGACGATCTTCGCGCTGCGGCTCAAGGGATGCCAGGAGCGTATTCGTGCCCAAAGCGATGCCCTGAAAGAGGCTGCACAGTCGATTGCGGATTACGATGCACAGAGGATCGAGGCCGAAGAGAATGAAACACGCCACCGCCAACGGCTCGATCTCTGTCGTATCGAGCAGGAGGAGTTGCGTGAACAGATAGAGGCACTCAAAGAGAGCGCCATCGAAATGCAGGAGAGACTCCATACTGTACGCGCAGAGCTCTCTCGGCGCGAGGCAGAGTGCGACGATGCTGACCGGCAGATGCGTCAGCTCCAGTACGATCTTCAGTCGGCGCACAGCGACAACGAAACCTTGCGCAAGCGCAACGAATTTTGGGTACAGCAGCTCTCGGAGTTGCGTACCCGATACGAAGCGCTAAAACGTACAAAAACTTCCGACAAGAAAGAGCGCTCATGACCCCCATGCAACTGGATCTTTTTCAACATGCAGGCGAACAGCTGCAGCGTGCCTTTTCACAGTTTGGCACCGTCGTGACATTCGACAAAAAGGAGTCGACGTTTGATTGCGACGATGCGTTGCGATACTTTTATATCTTTTTGGATGGCAAGATCAAGATCTTTCAGATGAACCTTGCCAACGGCAAAGAGCAGACGATCTATCTGATGAGTCGGGGCGATATGTACGATACGGTTTCGTTGCTGGATGGTCAGACGCACGAAGTGATGGTGGAGGTGCTTGAGCCGGGCAGGGCGCTGCGCATTCCCATCGGCAAGGCACGCGAGTGGATGTATGACTATCCGGTCTTTGGAGAAGCCATCCTCAAGTACGTTGCCCGACAGCTGCGCCAGGTCGAGGAGCTGGCGACCGATCTGACGCTGTACGATACCCAGGAGCGGCTGTTGAAACTGATCGTACAAAACATTGAGCGCAAAGAGAGCGATGGCCGGAGCATTCTGGATGGGTTGTCTCACACC
>CAZWMZ010000091.1:0-2942 GCA_964634965.1 uncultured Nitratifractor sp.
GTGTTTTTGGCACTGGCGTGCGATCATGTCGTCGCCCGTGAAACGGTGGTGCTCAACCCCCACTACCGCACGCTCGGACTCAGCGGAAGCGAATACCACACCTGGACGCTGCCCCGTCGCATCGGACAGGAGCACGCCGACGCACTCCTCGAGGCCTGCCTGCCGATCTCGGCATATCAGGCGCACCGCATCGGTATGGTCGATCACCTCTTTGGCACCTCCGATTACACCGAAAACCTGCACCGTTTTGCGCGCACCCTCGCCGACGATCCGGGTCGCGACGATTTTCTGTGGGAGAAGCAGGAGTTTCTCGAAACACATCGCCCGGAAATCGAAGCACGCAAAGAGGCCGAGCTGTCTGTGATGCATCCGGAATTTTGGGAGCGTACAAGCGCGTTTCATCCGCTGCGACGCGCCTTTGTCTATCACACCTGTCCGACACACACCCCTGCGCGCCTGCGCGCTTATCGTCGATCTATTTTGTTCCGAAGGAGACCACACCATGAATAACCAAGGAGAAAACATGCACGAATATTCCATCGTTCAGGCCCTGCTCGATCAGTGTGAAGAGCACGCCAAGGCTCACGACGCTACCCGTGTTACCAAGGTAGTTACCAAGATCGGTGTCTTAAGCGGCGTCGAACCCGATCTGCTCCAGACAGCATTTGATACCTTTAAGGAGGGCACCATCGCTGATGGAGCGGAGTTTGTCATCAACATGCAGCCGGTGGTGGTTTATTGCAAAGAGTGCCATCATGAACAAGCACCAGAAGATTTAGCACTCTCGTGTCCCAAATGCGGCAGCGTCAACACCTCAATCATTGATGGTGAAGAGATGTATCTGATGAGCCTGGAGATGGAGTAACATCGGCGCGATCTGAACTTCTGTTTTGGACTTTGGGTTAGGAGCGGCTTGTTTTATCTTGCAACCCTTGTCGCAAATGTCGTTGACCTGTTTGGACTATACTGGTGGAAACATTTCAAACCAAAGGAGTTCTACCATGTGGAACAATCTCTATCTGCACATCGAAGGAAGCGATGCGCTCATCGAACGGTTCAAAAAAAATGCCAGGATCACCGGAATAATCTTCGTGATCCTGGGTGCGATCGGGATCATCTTTCCGACGTTTCTGACAATGACGACGGTTTTGCTGGTGGCGTATCTGATGCTCTTTGGCGGGATCGTCTCAGGCTACATGACATGGCAAACCAACCCCAAAGACTGGGCCGGGTGGCTCAAAAGCTTGATGCTTATTTTCGTGGCATTGCTGATGATTTTCTATCCGCTCAACGGTGCTGCGACACTGGGTATGTTGCTGGCGGTCTATTTCTTCGTCGATGCGTTCGCCGAATTCGGGCTGGCTTTTTCGCAACGCCCCCAAACCATCTGGTGGTTGTGGCTGATCAACGGCATTATCTCGCTGGGGCTGGGCATACTCTTTTTAGCCAACTGGCCTTTTAGCTCGCTCTATCTGGTCGGATTGTATGTCGGGATCAGTCTGCTCTTTGACGGGGTGGCATTGCTCAGCGGTGTAAAACTTTTCGATACGGCCACCAAACACGATTGATCAATCGACCTCCTCGTCCAAGTGATCGAAGGGATAAAGACCGACGCCGAGGCGATCGGGGTGGCGCGAAGACCGGATTGTCATGATAAAGGGCAACGGTACGATAATCCATGATGGCGTGCGCCTCTATCCAGGTTTTGAGTTTGTCACACGTGTGGGCGATGGTCGGCATAGTTGCAGTATCCCCCTTTGCACCAACTGCTGGGTGTCACAGCAAAACGCTCGCGAAACACACGGATAAATGTCGCATGCGAACTGTAGCCGCATGACGTTGCGACTCAATTTTACCAACAGTACTATGGATGAGATTACCAAGGGTGTTCGGAGCATAAGTAGAGCATTGTAATGCTTTACTTTAGTCCAAGAGTCTCATGAAATGGGGTATCATTTACAGGGCTAAAGTCCCCTGCTCCTCAAAGGCAATATGCTCATATGCGCACCACGCATTATGTATCAACTCCAGTGCAAATTTCAGGGGATCAGTACATCAAGATACACATGAACCCATCCCTGCTGCTTGCTCCTTGTCTCTGGCTCTGCAACTCTCGTTGCAAGCATTGTTGGCCTTTTTGTTCTATACTTCGTAAAAAAAGAGGAGAGTACGCCAATGCGGTTGCACCGTAAAAGCCTTGGGCTGACCGAACTCATCGCCATCGCTGTCGGCGGGATGGTCGGCGGCGGGATTTTTACGATCCTGGGGATTGCGGTGGCGATGGTGGGTGCACTCGCCCCTTTTGCCATCGCATTGGGCGGTACGGTGGCACTGATGGCCGCATACGCCTACGTCAAACTCGGGGTCTATTACCGCGACGAAGGGGCGACCTATGCCTTTTTCAAGCGCACCTATCCCGATTCGCATCTGGCAGCTTCGTTTATCGGCTGGTACACGGTGTTTGGCTACATCAGTACGCTGGCACTGTATGCCTATACCTTCGCTTCGTACACCATCAGCGGCAGCGACCTTGCACAAAATGACTGGATCCGCAAAGCCATCGCCATCACCGTTGTCTGGCTCTTTGCCGGGGTCAATCTCTGGAGCGTACAGGGCATGGGACGGATCGAAGATGCGATGGTCTATATCAAACTGGCGATCCTGGCGCTTATCTCGGTGCTGCTCATGATCTACGGATCGACCGACTGGACGGCGTTTGTCGCTACCTTGCATCACGATCTTAACGCAACGCCGTATCTGAATATCCTGATGGTCTCTTCGATTACGTTTGTGGCCTACGAAGGGTTCCAACTGGTGATCAACGCCGTCAACGAAATGGATCACCCCGAACGCAATATCCCCCGTGCGATTTACGGTGCGGTGGTTCTCGTGGCGTTGATCTACTTTATCGTCGCACTCGGATCGGTGCTGGCAATCCCCGC
>CAZWMZ010000092.1:0-2759 GCA_964634965.1 uncultured Nitratifractor sp.
CGGTAGACACGCCAGATTTAGGATCTGGTGCCGTAAGGCGTGGAGGTTCAACTCCTCTCGTCCGTACCAGCCTCAATCCCAGGAGAGAACAACTCAACACTACTCAACACTACACTATCAGTGTGTTAAAAACTTCACATACATGGTTTACTGAACCCCATACATGTGATGGCCATGTTGCGCAAACCGCCCACATGCGAGCGCAGTGTACCTGCAAAGAATTCTCTTTCGCGATGTAGATAACGACCATTCAATCTAATATGTTATAATGCCCGATATCCCCGACAGGAGTGTGTGATGATCAAGGGCATGATGGTTATATTGGCTATCGGAGCTGCATTTATCTACTTTTCTATCAACATGTACAATACGGCGGCTGAAGAGAGCGATGAAGTACGATGGGCTGGCGATCCACAGGGACGCTACTCTCAATACTATCGAGAAGACGTTACCGGTGATCCCGTGCTGGATCTGAATAGTTTGTCCATGGATCGGGCCAAAGCAATCTGGAAAGAGGTCGGTACCCGCGAAGCGATTCTCTCAACACTGCCCGATTTTGAGCTCGCCAAAACCGAAGCTGCCAATCAGATCGCCGAAGGTCCCTTTCGAAACAAGGTGATCGATACCCTTAAGCGGCTCCAGGATAAATTTCTGACTGGAGAGATTACGTTGGAGCAGGCACGTACGCAACTGACCAATCTCAACTGACCGCTCCCCCCTTTCGGATCGCTTCGATCCATGCATCCAGCTTCTGCTCATACCCAGCTCCCTGCGAACGGTAGTACCGGTGCGAAGCATCGACATACTCCTGCGCAACCCATCCACCAAAATCGTGCGGGTAGCGGTAGGTTTTGGCGTGCGTTTTGAGGTGGTCGGGTACCGGATCGATTCTGCCTTTGTCGATCGCTTCGAGGGCGGCGTTGATGGCGAGATAGCTTCGGTTGGATTTGGGTGAACTGGCGAGATAGACAACCAGTTGCGCCAGCGGTATGCGTGCTTCGGGATAGCCGATCTGTCGGACGATTGTCAGGGTCGATGCGGCGAGGTTGAGGGCGTTGGGATTGGCGTTGCCAATGTCTTCGCTGGCCAGGATCGCCAGACGTCGGGCGATAAACTCAGGCGGCTCGCCGCCAGCGATGAGACGCGCGAGATAGTAGATCCCCGCATCGATGTCACTGCCGCGGATGCTTTTGATCATCGCCGAGGTCAGATCGTAGTGGCTGTCGGCCTGAGACGAACCTTCGCGCAACGCATGAGGGCGAATCGCTTGAGCGATTTCACATGTGATGGGCGAAGCGACATGGCGAGCGCTTTCGAGCAGATTGAGCGCTGCGCGCAGATCCCCGCCACTTGATGAGACGATATAGGCAAGAGCGTCGCTTTTGATTGCGATCTGCTCCGTGCGAATGACCCCCTCCAAAAAGCGCTCCATGGTCGTCGCATCGATGCTGTTGAGCTCAAAAAGATGCGAACGCGAGCGGATCGCAGCGGTCATAGCGTAGTAGGGGTTCTCGGTTGAGGCGCCGATGATCAGTGCAGCGCCCTTCTCCATATACGGCAGCAAAACCTCCTGCTGGTTTTTGCTCAAACGATGGACCTCGTCGATAAAGATCAGCGGCTTTTGAAGCGCCTGGGCGTATTGGGCGAATGTTTTGCGCAACGTCTCCACCTTGAGGCTGGTGGCGTTCCACTCGTAAAAGGGGCGATCGAGCGTGGTTGCGATGACCCGTGCCAGCGTGGTTTTGCCGCTGCCAGGCGGCCCGAAGAGAAAGAGATGGGGCAGGGCATCCTGCTCGATCAAACGCCGAAGCGGTGCCTGCTTGGCGAGCAGATGTTTCTGGCCGACGATCGCGTCAAGTGTTTTGGGGCGATACTTTTCGGCCAGGATCATGCATCGGATCCTTTGGGCTGGTTGCGCGCCTGCTTTTTGCGCCAGCGCTTCATAAAGGCGTGATGCTCATCGTACTCTTTCTGGGTAAAATAGCGGGTTTTGTTTGTCGGCAGATTGTTCAGCTCTATTGGCCCATATGCGACCCGCTTCAGATCGACGACTGTCGCACCAAAATGGGCGAAAAAGCGTCGCAGTTCCCGATTTTTCCCTTCGGTGATCGTTACGCGCAGTTTGGTGTAGCGTCCACTTTGACCCCGCACCTCAAACCGATCAAAAGGCGCAAAGGCCATTCCGCCTCGCGGAGCCTGTGCGTGCGCTCCGGCTGAAGCGTCTTCGAGCACGAGACCCTCACGCATCGCCGTTATCATTGCTTCGCTAAGGGGACGATCGATCTTGATATTATAGACGCGTGGTAGATCGCTGCGCATGTAGGCCTCGGCTGCTTCGGGTGCATCGGTCAGGAGCAAGAGTCCTTCGGAGGCGTAGTCGAGGCGTCCGATCGGAACAAAGTGCCGAAACTTGCCCGGGAGCTTGTGGTAGATGGTCGCGCGACCACGGTCATCTTTTTTGGTGACGAGCACCCCTTTGGGCTTGTTGTAGACGACCAGGGTCACTTCTCCGCTGCGCCGCTCTTTGATCGGACGACCCTTGATGGCGACCCGCTCGCCGTGCACGACATCGTACGCAAAGTCGGTTACGACTGTGCGGTTAATGGTCACAGCTCCCACCTCGATCAGACGATCGGCTTCGCGACGGGAGTACCGGGTGTGATGGGCGATGTATTTGTTCAGGCGCACGGTGTCTCCTCGGTGCGTGACTTAGACAAAAAAGACCGTCGGCAAGATGATCGGATAACGCTTGCGCGTAC